>JBDUXZ010000023.1 GCA_039944855.1 Rhodothermales bacterium
CAACGTCGAGGTGACGGAGAACACGTTCGTGCCGGGCGCCCCCCGCGCCGACTTCACGATCACGCGGCTCGACAATACGCAGACGGGGACCTACGGGCTCATCGCCGCCTCCGCTTGCAACGCGACCGTGATCGACCCCGACCTCGACTACTCGGGGACCGGCGCTCGGGGGGATATCGGGATGGCCTCGACCGAAGTGGGGAGCGGCAGTATGCTCGACGCGTTGACGAGAGAGGGCGACGCTGCCTCGCGAGGTGCGGAGGCGACCTTGCCCGGTACCTTCGCTGTCGGCCAGAACTACCCGAATCCGTTCCGGGCCTCAACTAGCATCGCGGTCGAGTTGCCTGAGTCAACGGAGTTGCTACTCGAGGTATATAACCTGCTGGGGCAGCGCATCGCTGTTGTGGCGAATGACCTTTACGGGGCCGGGTCGCATACGTTCAGCTTCGAGGCGCGTGATCTGCCGAGCGGGACCTACATCTACCGCATCGTCACGCCGGAACTGTCGGTTGCTCGGCGGATGGTGGTGCTCAACTAAACTCTACACAATAAGGCCAGCCGGTCCTCTCGAGCGACCGGCTGGTCCAACTTCCGAAGGGTAGCCACTGCGGGAGTTATTCTCAACTCATCCAACACGAGGTGCTCATGAAATCTCCCTCCACCCAGATCAAAATCAAAGCATCCACTCCGAAGAAGGCGTTCGTCGCGCCCCGACTCGACCAGCACGAGAAGCTTGCGAGACTGACGTTTGACTGCAGTACTGGGGGCAACTGTGGCTCCGGGGAAAACCCGTTCCCGTAAGCGCAGTTGACTTTTCATCGCCGAGGCCCGAGCACTAGTACGGTGCTCGGGCCTCATTTCTTCATATCCGCGGCATGCAGTTAGTAAGTGCAACTCCCTCTGTACCCGGGGTGGGAATCGAACCCACACGACCTTGCGGCCAACGGAGTTTGAGTCCGTCGCGTCTACCGTTCCGCCACCCGGGCAGGCTACTCCAATATAAATCCGCCGAGGTGCGGATACGGTGAGGACTCCCCATGCCGTGCGCCTCGGTGAGAAGGGGCGTTGTACCTTGCGTGTTCGCATCCTTGCGGCTTTCATAAATTACTGAAACCGTCTGTTGCGTCTCCCGTTTAGACCATACCGCTCCCGCGCCGCTGCATCGTCTTCTGGTTCTGCATGGCTCGCCCCCACCCCTCCTGTCCCGTTGCTACCCCCCTGCGCACTGATGCCGTGCGCCGCCTCGCGGCCGGGGTTCGCCGCCGTCTTGAGCGTGGACCTGCCTCCGGTACATGGCGGGTCGAATGCATTGAGGTCGAGGCCGAGGTGTGCGAGCCGTTGACGTGGCTGGCTGCACAGACCTCGCCCGCGAAGCTGTACTGGCACGGGCGTGGGGAGGAGGAGGTACTGGCTGGGACAGGCGTGGCCGACCTGATCGCTGGAACCGGAGCGGCGGCCCTGGATCAAGTGCAGGGCAGGTTAGACCGTCTGACCTCGTCGCGGGTGCGGTACGTTGGTGGGCTTCGGTTTGAGTCACTGCAGCCGGCAAATCCGGAATGGGAAGCGTTCGGGGCAGCCCGGTTCGTGCTACCCCGCGTGGAGTTGAGACGAGCGGGCGGGCGGGCACGCCTGGCCGCTAACCTCGTGCTCCCGCGCGATGCCCGCGAGGTCGAGCGGGTGGTGGCCGAGATCGAAGGGATCCGGTGGCCGGATGCAACGCGCAGCGCGGCGCTTCCGCTCCCCGTCGCCCGCACCGATGCGCCCGGTCCCGAAGGGTGGCGGCAGAGCATTAAAGCGGCGCTGCATGCGTTCGAATCGACGGACCTTCAGAAGGTCGTCCTTGCTCGGCGGGCGCGGTACGAGTTCGACGAGCCGCTTGACCCGTTCGCCCTCACGCGGCGGCTTGAAGCGGCGACGCCGGCGTGCTTTCACTTCCTGGTCCAGCCCGTGCCCGGCGTCGCGTTCGTCGGGGCCTCGCCGGAGCGGCTGTTCCGGCGCGACGGGACGGCGCTGCGCAGCGAAGCCGTAGCGGGCACCCGGCCACGAGGGCAGTCCGACGCGGCCGACGCGCAACTCCGCGACGAGCTTCGGATGAGCGACAAGGATCAGCGCGAGCACGGGTTCGTCCGCGAGCAGATCCGCAACGTGCTCACCCCCTTCAGCGAGACGCTTGACGTGGAGAGCGAGGCGTCGGACATGGTGCTCGCGCGCGGGCGCCACCTCTATTCCGGCATCACGGCCACACTCAAGTCCGACGTGCGCAGCCTCGACCTCCTCCGCGCGCTCCACCCGACCCCCGCCGTGGGCGGCACGCCGACCGACGCGGCCCGCGCGATGATCCGGACAGCCGAGCCGTTCGACCGGGGCTGGTACGCCGGGCCGGTCGGCTGGGTGGGGAAGGATGCGGCGGAGTTCGCCGTCGGCATCCGGTCCGGGCTCGTGCAGGAGGGGGCGACGCCTTCGCTCGCGCTCTATTCCGGCGCCGGGATCGTGCGCGGCTCCGAGGCTGGGGCGGAGTGGGCCGAGATCGAGCACAAGATCAGCGACTTCGCCCGCGTCCTCGGCCTCGACGCCTGAACCCCGCGTCCGCGATGTCCGAGTCCGCTGCCCCGTCCCCGAATCAACGCTGGGCCGATCTCCTCGTCGAAGAGCTCGTGCGGGCAGGTGTCGGGCTGTTCTGCCTCGCGCCGGGCTCGCGCTCGACCCCGCTCACAGCCGCTGTGGCGGCGAACCCGAAGGCCCAGCACGTCGTCCACTTCGACGAGCGGGGAACGGCGTTCTGTGCGCTCGGCTATGCCCGCGCGACGGGTCGGCCGGCCGCGTGGATCACGACGAGCGGCACGGCCGTGGCGAATGGGTTGCCCGCCGTCGTCGAGGCGTCAGTGGACGGCGTGCCACTCCTCCTCCTCACGGCCGACCGGCCACCGGAGCTACGCGACACCGGCGCGAATCAGACGATCCCGCAGCCTTCCATCTTTGGAGACTACGTCCGCTGGCGGTTCGACCTACCCGTGCCGACCGAGGCCATCGATCCGGCATTCGTGCTGACGACGGCAGACCAGGCCGTCTACCGCGCCACGGGCCGCCCGGCGGGGCCGGTGCACCTCAATTGCATGTTCCGCGAGCCGCTGGCGCCAGAAGTGAACAAGGCGCTGCCTATCCCCGAAGCATTGCAGCGATGGGCCGACAGCGTCGAGCCGTATACCCGCTACACCGCCCCGTCGGCCGTCGAAGCGACCGAGATCGAGGGGCTGATCGGGCGACTGCGCGCGGCCGAGCGCGGGCTCGTCGTGGCCGGGCGGCTGCGGACGCGGGCGGAGGGAGCATGGGCCACTATGCTCGCGGAGGCGCTCGACTGGCCGCTCCTGCCGGATATCGCCTCCCAGGTCCGGCTCGGTACGATCTCGATGGGGGCGTGCGCCGGGTTCGATCACGCGCTCGGCAGCGAGGGCTTCGCCGCAGCGCACGCCCCCGATGCGGTCGTTTACCTCGGCGGCCGGAGCACGTCGAAGCGGCTCGGGCAGTACCTCGCACGGCACCGGCCGGCTACGTTTGTTGTCGTCCGCGACGATCCCTTCCGGTTCGACCCCCATCACCTCGTTACTGACCGCGTGGTGGCCGATGTGACGGCGTTCTGCAAAGCGTTTGAGGACGATTCCAGTGCAGCGGATCCGGCGTGGCTCGACGCGTGGCGTACCGCGTCCGATGCCGCACTCGGTGCGATTGCACAACGGATTGAGGCTTCCTCCGTTCTTACAGAGCCTGCCACGGCGCGGCTCGCTGCCGGCCACGCAGCACACGCCGGGCACGGGCTCGTCCTCGCCGCGAGCATGCCCGTCCGCGACGCCGACAGTTTCGCGAGTCCCTACGACGACGACCCGCCGCTCGTCGTCTCGAACCGGGGGGCGAGCGGGATCGACGGGACCGTGGCGACGGCGGCGGGGGTGGCGCGCGGGCTCGGCACGCCGGTCACCCTGCTGATCGGCGACCTCGCCCTCCTGCACGACCTCAACTCGCTCGCGCTTCTCCGCGACCCGGCGCAGCCGCCCGTGACGGTCGTCGTCGTCAACAACGACGGCGGCGGAATTTTCCATTTCCTGCCGATCGCGCAGAACGAACGGCTCTTTGAGCCGTATTTCGGGACGCCGCACGGGCTCGGCTTCGAGCACGCCGCCCGGATGTTCGGGCTGCCGTACGCCCGGCCCGAGACGCCCACCGCGCTGGCGGAAGCGCTCGCCGGAACGCAACGCAGCGGCGCCTCTTCTCTCATCGAAGTCCCCACCGACCGCACTGCGAACCGCGCCCTCCACGCCGACCTGCTCGCCCGCGCGGCGGCGGCCGTCACCGACACCCTCTCTTCCGCGGCTCCGACGCCATGACGACGCTGCCTCACACGATCACCGGCCCGGCCGAGGCACCCGCCGTGCTGCTGCTCCACGGGTTCATAGGCGCCGCCGATGACTGGCACGCCGTCGCCGCCGACCTCTCCGACGCATTCCGCTGCATCGCAGTCGATCTCCCCGGCCACGGCGAGGCCGTCGACCTGCCGGACGAGGCATACACGGCCGAGGGCACGACAGCGACGCTCATGGCGACGCTCGACGCACTCGGCGTGGAGCGGTGCCACGTCGTGGGTTACTCGATGGGCGGACGGCTCGCGCTGTACCTCGCGCTACGGCATCCCGAGCGCTGCGCGCGGCTCGTGCTCGAATCGGCGTCGCCGGGGCTGCGGAGGGAGGCCGAGCGGGCCGAGCGCCGGGCGCTCGACGAGGACCGCGCCGTCGCCATCGAGCGGGACTTCCTTCGCTTTCTCGACACGTGGTACCGAATGCCGCTGTTCGCCTCGCTGAAGGATCACCCCGACGTGCGCGCGGCGATCATCGAGCGGCGGCGGCGGAACCGGCCGGACGAGATCGCGCGTTCCCTCCGAGGCTTCGGAACGGGACAGCAACCCTCGCTGTGGGAAGACCTCCCCCGGCTCGCCATCCCGACGCTCGCCGTCGCCGGCAGCCGCGACCGCAAGTACGCCGACCTCGCCTTCGAGATGGCTGTCGCCGGGCCGCCCGTGATGCCCCTCGTCGTGCGGACGGGCCACACCGTCCACGCCGAGCAGCCCGCGCTCTTCGCCGCGCTCGTTCGCGACTTCATCCGCGACCCTGTTCCCCATCCACAACCCGCCCTGACCTGATGGCCAAGCCGCACCACAACACCGACCGCCCCTCCGTCTCCGGCCCCTTCACGTGGGAGGCCGCCGACGGCTACACTGACATCGTCTACGAAAAAGGCACGGCGGAGACCGACACCGCCGGCATCGCCCGGATCACGATCAACCGGCCCGAGGTGCGTAACGCGTTCCGCCCGCAGACGGTGACCGAGATGATCCGCGCGATCGACGACGCGCGCGACGACCCTTCGGTCGGTGTGTTTGTGATCACGGGTGCGGGCGATCAGGCGTTCTGCTCCGGCGGCGATCAGCGGATCCGCGGCGAGCACGGCTACAAAGAGGAGGGGACGGGCACGCAGCGGCTCAACGTGCTCGACTTCCAGACACGGATCCGGCGGATGCCGAAGCCCGTCATCGCCGCCGTCAACGGGTGGGCCGTCGGCGGTGGTCACGTGCTCCACGTCGTCTGCGACCTCACGATCGCGAGCGACAACGCTCGGTTCATGCAGACCGGCCCGAAGGTCGGCTCGTTCGATGCGGGCTACGGGACGGCGCACCTCGCGCGGATCGTCGGGCAGAAGAAGGCGCGCGAGATCTGGTTCCTCTGCCGCCCGTACTCGGCCGAGGAGGCGCGCGAGATGGGCCTCGTCAACACCGTCGTCCCGCTCGCCGAACTGGAGCAGGAATACGTGCAGTGGAGCAGAGAGATACTCGCCAACTCGAACATCGCGATCCGCATGATCAAGGCCGCCGCGAACGCCGACGAGGACGGGGGGGCCGGGCTGCAGGAACTGGCCGGTCACGCGACGATGCTGTTCTACATGACGGAAGAGGGGCAGGAGGGCCGTAACGCGTACCTTGACCGCCGCGCCCCCGAGTTCGACAAGGACGGCTATAAGCCGTAACCCGATGCCCAGTGTGCCCTTCGAGATCGAGAACGTCGGCCACGGCTTCGCGAAGTCGCAGGGTGTGCTCCGCGTGGAGGGGGAGGACCTCACCTTCGAGGTGCAGACGACCGTGGTCGGCCTCCTCCGTTTGCCCGCTAAAATCTACCGTCTCGACTTGACTGACCTCGACGAGGTCCGCTACAAAAAGGGCCTGTTGAGCGACCGGCTCACGATCCGCACCCGGCCCCTCGACCGTATCACGAGTCTCCCCGGCGCTGCCGATGGGGCGCTCTGCCTCCGGATCAAGCGGGCGGATCGGGGAGCCGTCGAGGCGATCCTCGACCAACTGCACCTGTGGCGACCGACCGAGACGTGACCGCGTCTCCCCCACTCTCCCTTCCGCCCGCCCGCATCTGGCTTCTGGCGGCGCGGCCGAAGACGCTGCCGGCGGCCGTCGCGCCGGTCGTCGTCGGGATCGCCCTCGCGGTGGAGGCGGGGGCGTTCCACGCGCTCGCCGCGGCGTGTGCCCTCCTCGGGGCTATCTTCATTCAGATCGGCACGAACTACGCGAACGACTACCACGACTTCGCGCAAGGCGCAGACACGGCCGACCGGAAAGGACCGATGCGCGTGACGCAGGCGGGCCTCGTCTCGCCCGTCGCGACGCGGAGGGCGGCAATCATCGCCTTCGCACTTGCCGTCGCGGCGGGGACGTACCTCATGATCCGTGGCGGCTGGCCGATCGTCGCGATCGGCGTGGCGTCGCTCCTCTGCGGCTGGCTCTACACGGCGGGGCGCTACTCGCTCGCGTACCTCGGCATCGCCGACCTCTTCGTGCTCGCGTTCTTCGGACCGGTCGCCGTCGCGGGAACGTATTACGTGCAGGCCGTCGGCGACACTGGGGCGCTCGCGCTGCTGCCCGTCGTGATCGTCGCCGGGCTCGGCCCAGGGCTGCTGGCGACGGCGATCCTGCTCGTCAACAACATCCGCGACGTGGACGAGGACCGGGCGGCGAACAAACGGACGCTCATCGTCCGGCTCGGGCGGCCGTTCGGCGTCCGGCTGTGGGCACTGTGCGTCGCCGCCGCCGCGCTCGTCCCCGTCGCGCTGTGGCTGTGGACGGGCGCGCACGCGCTGTCGATGCTGGCCGTGCTCATCCTTCCGCTTGCGCTGCCGACCGTCCGCACCCTCCGCGACGAGCGCGACGCGCGGAACCTCAACCCGCTCCTCGGGGCGACGGCGCGGCTGCTGCTTGTCTACAGCGCGCTGTTTTCCGTCGGTTGGCTGCTCTGACGGGGCACCGTGCCATCCCGTAGACGCAGCATGCTGCGTCTCTACGGTCAAATCGGCGTTTCGCCGTGTCTCGAAGACGCCCCGCCGGGGCGTCTCTACCTTTGCATCGCCACTACGCCGATGAACCTCTCGCTCCGTCGCTACACCCTTCCGCTTACCGCGCCGCTCACGCTGAAGGGCACCGAGCACACCGCACGTGAGGGCGCGCTCGTCCGGCTCGACGACGACGCGCACACGGGCTGGGGCGATGTCGCGCCGCTGCCCGGTTTCAGCGCGGAGACACTGACGGAAGCCCTCGCCGATATCCGTCGGGCCACGGACGTGTTTGCCGGACGGACGCCGGGGCCGGAGTGGGCCGATCCGAACGCCGAGATCCACCGCGCGCTCGATGCGCTCGGGCTTGTCCCGTCGGCGCGGTTCGGGCTCGACCTCGCCGTGTTCGACCTCGCGGCGCAGGCATCGGGCCGGACGCTCGCCCAAGCGATGCACCCCGATCCCGAAGTGACGGTGCCGGTAAACGCACTCCTCACGGGCGAGGGCGACGTGCCCGCCGAGGCTGAGCGGCTCGCAACGGCGGGCTATCGGACGCTGAAGCTGAAAGTCGGACGCGCCGGGTTGGACGACGAGATTGCGCTCGTCCGCACGCTCCGCGAACGGCTTCCCGACATCGCGCTTCGGCTCGACGCGAATCAGGCGTGGACGATGGACGAGGCGGTCCGCTTCGCCGAAGGCGTCGCCGGGGTCGGGCTCGACTATGTCGAAGAACCGCTGCGCGAGCCGGCCGACCTGCCCGTGCTGTGGTTCGACACGCAGCTTCCCGTCGCGCTCGACGAGTCACTCGTCGGCACCGAGCCCGATGCGTTGCAGGGGAAGGGCTGGGCGACGGCGGCCGTGCTCAAACCGACGCTCCTGGGTGGCGTCGTGCGGACGCTCCGGTTCGCGGCGCAGGCGAAGTCGCTCGGCATTCGGCCTGTGCTCAGCGGGGCGTTCGAGAGCGGCGTCGCGATGCGCGGCCACGTCGCCCTCGCCGCCGCGACGGGCGCGGCCCCAGCCGGGCTCGACCCGTACCGCCGCCTCGCCGCCGATGTGCTCACGCCCCGCCTCCCGCTCGACCGCCCGACCGTCGACGTGCCGGCGTTCTTCCGCACCGAGCGCGCCGTCGAAATCCCCGAGCCGTGGTGACCGCGATCCCCGATCCCGTCCGCATCGCCGCACGCGAGCGCCCCGATGCGCCCGCCGTCATCGCACCGGGCGAAACGCTGAGCTACGCCGACCTCGACCGCCGCGTCGACGGAATAGCCGCCGCGCTGCACGCGCACGGATTGAGCCGAGGCGACCGGCTCACCGTGTATCGTTCGGCGGATGTGGATTATCTCGTTTTGCTCCTCGCTGCCTTCCGAGCCGGGATCGTCGTCTGTCCGCTCAACACCCGGCAGCCCGTCGCCGCCGTGCCCGCGCTACTCGAACGGATCGCTTGCCGCACGCTCGTCGCCGAACCGGATCCGGCGTGGGGCGGATTCGACGTGATCGAGGCCGAATACCTCACGTCGTACAGACGCCCCGGCGGGGCGTCTCTACACGAACCCTCCGACTGGCGGCTCGATGCGCCCGCGACGCTCGTCTTCACGTCGGGCAGCACGGGCACGCCGAAGGCGGCGCTCCACACGCTCGGCAACCACGTCATGAGCGCGCGCGGCTCCGTCGCGTTCTTCGGATTCGGGCCGGGCGATCGCTGGTTGCTCGATCTCCCGCTCTACCACGTCGGCGGGCTCGCGGTGCTCGTCCGCTGCGTCCTCGCCGGAGCCGCCGTCGTGCTCCCCACTCGCGGCGTTCCGGTCGAGGAGACGGTAGCGGCGCACGGAGTGACGCACGCCTCGTTCGTCGCGACGCAGCTCCTCCGCATCGTCCAGTCGGGCGGGGCAGACGCGCTCGTGGGGATGAAAGCGATCCTGCTCGGCGGCAGCGCAATCCCGCCCGGCCTCGTCGCAGACGCCCACGCGCTCGGCCTCCCGATCTCGACCTCGTACGGCCTCTCGGAGATGGCCTCGACCGTCGCCGCCACGTCGCCCGGCGCGTCGCTCGACGCGCTCGGCACGTCAGGCGTCGTGCTCCCGCACCGCGAACTGAAGCTGGCCGGTGATGGCGAAATCCTCGTCCGCGGCGCGACGCTCTTCGCGGGCTACGCCGAAGGCGAGGCCGTCGAGCGGCCCGATGCCGACGGCTGGTTTCCTACCGGCGACCTCGGCGCGTGGGCGGGGGTGGAGGGCATGCGGATGCTCCGCGTCGTCGGGCGGAAGGACCACCTGTTCATCTCGGGCGGCGAGAATGTGCAGCCCGAAGAGGTCGAGGCCGCGCTCGGCCGACTCGCAGGCGTACACCGCGCCATCGTCGTGCCCGTCGCCGACGCCGAGTTCGGGCAGCGCCCGGTGGTGTTCGTCGATGCCGAGGCGTGGGAGCCGGAGGCGTGGCGCGACGGGCTCGGCGAGACGGTCGCCCGCTTCAAGATCCCCGTCGCCTTCCACCCGTGGCCGGGCGACGCCGACGGCGAGATGAAAGTCAGCCGTGCTGCGCTCCGCGAGCGGGCGACATCGCTTCAGTTGGGGAAGGGTGCTTCGCGCAGCGACCACACGCCGTAGCGCTCGGTCACGGTCATCGTGCCGCCGGGGAACGCGACGGTCTGGTCGCGGCCGGCGGGCCAGCCCGTCGCGGCGTCGAGCCAGAGCGTGACGTCGGCGGCGTCGGTGCCGGCGACGCGGAGCGTGAAGGTGAGCGCTTTCGCCTTCCGTCCCGCGATCTCCTCGGTCGGTCCCCACGCCGCATCGAAGGCTTCGATCCAGCCCTCGACCCCGGCCTCGGCGTGGTCCGGGGAGCGGCCTGCGGTCAGACGGGCGAGGTTGTGGAGCAGCCCCATCCGCGTGAGTCCGAGCAGGAGTGCCTCGCGGAGCGCGGGCGGCGTGGACGTTCCGAACGCGACCGAGTCGGCGAGCAGCCCGCGCATCGTGTCGTCCTCGGCCGTGAGGAGCAGCCGCTGCGGCACGCCGCCGAACGAGCCGTTGCCGACGAGCAGCGTCCGGCCGCGCACGCCGAGCCCGAGCGTTCCCTCGAACTCGGCCGCGAATGCACCGTCGGCCGTGACGCGGTAGTCGACGCGGGCCGTGGGTGCGGCGAGCATCCGCGCCTCGATGGCGGCGAGCGCAGCGTCCGCGTCGGGCGGCCATGGCGGGCGGGACGCGCACCCCGCGCCGAGCAGAACGAGGGCGAGGAGCGCCGCTCTCACCGCTCCTGCTTCGCGTAGGCGTCCATGAACCGGATCGACGCCTCGATGCCCTGGTGGAAGCGGTCGAGGCCGAAGCGCTCGTTCGGACTGTGGATCGAGTCCGAGTCCAGCCCGAAGCCCATCAGCACGGTGTCGAGCCCGAGGATCTTTTTGAAGTCGGCGACGACGGGAATCGAGCCGCCCTCGCGCGTGAAGTGCGGGCGCTGGCCGAAGACGCCTTCGAGTGCGTCGGCGGCGGCCTGCATCGCAGGGGCGGACGTGTCGACGATCGCGCCGTGGCCGCCGTGGAGGTCGCGGAAGTCGAGCGTCATCGTGTCGGGGACGTGGGCCTCGAAGTGGCGGCGGAGCTTCTTCGTAATCTCCTCCGGCCCCTGGTCCGGGACGAGGCGGCAGGAGATCTTCGCCGTAGCCTTCGAGGGAAGGACGGTCTTCGCGCCCTTGCCCGTGTAACCGCCCCAGATGCCGTTCACGTCGAGCGTGGGCCGCCCACTCGTGCCTTCGAGCGCGCTATACCCTTTCTCGGTCTTCGTGGTCTTGACGCCAGCCTCTTCCATCCACGCATCGAGGTCGAAGGGGAGGGCCTTGTAGGCCTCGCGCTCCTCGTCGCTCAGATCGCGGACGTTGTCGTAGAACCCCTCGACGGTGACGCGGTGGTCGGCGTCGTGGAGGTCGGCGATCATCTTGGCGAGCGCGTTGACCGGGTTCTCGACGCCGCCGCCGTAGACGCCGGAGTGGAGGTCCTTGCTCGGGCCCTTCAGTTCGACCTCGACGTAGGCCAGCCCGCGCAGGCCGTACGCGATGCTCGGCACGCCGGGCGCGAAGAGCGACGTGTCGCTCACGAGCACGACGTCAGCGGCGAGGAGGTCCTTGTGCTTCTCGATGAACGGCGCGAGGTGGACGCTCCCGCTCTCCTCCTCACCCTCGATCATCATCTTGAGGTTGACCGGCAGCGCGGTCCCGCTCTGGAGGTACGCCTCGACGGACTTCACGTGCATGAACGCCTGCCCTTTGTCGTCGGCCGAGCCGCGCGCCACGATGTCGCCGTTTTTGATGACGGGCTCGAACGGCGGGCTCTCCCACAGGTCGAGCGGGTCGGGCGGCTGTACGTCGTAGTGGCCGTAGACGAGGACGGTCGGGGCGTCGTCGGCGACGTGGTGCTCGGCGTAGACGATGGGGTGCCCCCCGGTCTCCATAATGTCCACGGTCTGCACGCCGATGCGGCGGAGGTCGGCGGCGAGCCACTCGGCGGCGCGGCGCGTGTCGGCGTCGTAGTCGGCGTCGGTGGAGATGGAGGGGATGCGGAGCCAGTCGGTGAGCTGGTCGACGAACGCGTCGGCGTGGGACTGGGCGTACTGGATGGCGTCTTGCATGAGGGGTCGTCCGTGGTTAGTGGTCAGTTGTTAGTGGCTGCGTGGTCATTCGGGGGCAACGGACCACGAACTGCGGACCACTAACCCGCCCGCTTGCGGGCGCACAAAATAAGCCGGGGCGAGGTGGGGGTGTGCGGGCCGCCGCCGTAGTCGCCGAAGGTGGCGCGGAGGGCGAGCCCGGCGGCGGCGTACATCCGCTCGAAGTCGCCGAGCGTGAGGAGGCGGACGGACTCGGTAAAGGTGGGTGGGTCGCTCTGCCGATCTCCGTTGCGGTGGAGCGTGATCTCTTTGTTAATGCGGCGACCGGCCGCGCCGTCCTCCACCCAGCGGCGCTGCGCGATGCGGACGCCGTCGACCGTGCGCTCGTCGTCGGGGATGAGGTGGGAGACGGCGTAGGGCGCGTTGAGGAAGTCCTGCACGAACCAGCCGCCGGGCCGGAGCGACCGGGCGATCCCGTCGATCACCTCCTGGTGCTCGGCATCGTCCTCGAAGTAGCCGAACGTGGTGAAGAGGTTGACGGCGCCGTCGAAGGCGGCCTCGAACGGGAGGTGCCGCATGTCGGCCTGCCGGAACGTGACCGTCAGTCCCTCGCGGTCGGCACGTTGGCGCGCGGTGCGGAGGGCGGTCTCGGAGAGGTCCACGCCGGTGACGGCGTAGCCGCGCGCGGCGAGGATGCGCGAGTGCCGCCCCCGACCGCAGCCCACGTCGAGGACCGCCGAGCCGGGCGCGGGCGACACCGTCCGCTCGATGAGGTCGGCGAGGCGGCGGGCTTCGGAGAGGTCGCGCTGGTCGTAGACGAGTTCGTACGCCTCGGAGTCGAACCAGTCTTCGTACCAGGGCACGGCCATGGGGCGATTTGTTGATGGAGTGGTTGGGTGATGGAGGAGCGGGAATCACCCAATCAGCCATTCGCCAAATCAGCAAATGGGAGGAGGGCATCGTCGACGGGCCGCGTGGCGTCGAACCAATCGAGCACGCGGCGGACGACGCCGTCGAGCAGGGCGTCGGGGCACGACGCGCCGGCCGTCAGCACGATATCCACGGGGCGCTTGGCCGCGGCGTCCCACGGGAACCAGCCGGCCGTTTCAGCGAGCGCGCGGGCGTGGAGGTCGAAGTGGCGGATCGTGTCGCGGGCGAGCGCGTCGGCGTCGGAGACGAAGTACGTCGGCATGTGCTCCTCGCAGAGCTCGACGAGGTGGCTCGTGTTCGACGAGTTGAACCCGCCGACGACGATGGCGAGGTCGGCGCCGTCTTCGATGAGGGCGTACGTCGCGTCCTGGTTCTCCTTCGTCGCGTAGCAGAGCGTGTCCGAGGTGTCGGCGAAGTGCTCGCGGATGTCGGCCTCGCCGTAGCGCGCGATGATCGCTTCGCGCAACAGGTCGGCGATGGCCTGCGTCTCGGTGGCCAGCATCGTCGTCTGGTTCACGACGCCGATCCGCCGGAGGTCGCGCTCGGGGTCGAAGCCGGCGGTGTGGCGGTCGGGGAAGCGCTCGAAGAAGAACGCCGCGTCGCGCTCGCCCCGGATGACGGCGGCGAGGTCCTCGGCCTCGTCCATGTCGCGGACGACGATGACGGCCTTGGCGTCGGCCTTGGCATGGGAGATCGTCGCGCGCGTCTCCTCGTGGTAGCGCTTGCCGTGGACGACGATCGTGTAGTCCTTCTTCCCGATCTGCGCGCTCCGCTTCCACACCTTCTCGACGAACGGGCACGTCGTGTTGTACGCCTCCGTCGAGACGCCGCGCGCCTTCAGCTCGGCCTCGATCTCGCGCGTCGTGCCGAAGGCGGGGATGATGACGAGGTCGTCGGCGTCGAGCGAGTCGAAGGGGATGAGCTGCTCGCCGGACGTCGTGCGGAGGAAGCGGATGCCGCGCGCCTGGAGGTCGTCGTTGACGTGGGGGTTGTGGATCATCTCCGAGAGGAGGAAGATCCGCCCGGCGGCGGCCTTGTCCGGGTGCTCGTCGAGCGCGCGGTAGGCGATGTCGATGGCGTTCTCGACGCCGTAGCAGAACCCGAAGTGGCGGGCGATCTTGAACCGGACGGGGCCGAAGTCGAGCACGCTCGGGGCGAGATCGCGCTTGCGTGGGTCGGCCGTGCGCCGCGCCTCTTTGACGACGGAGATGATCGGGCTCTGGTAAAACGTGGGGACGTCGAACTGGCGCATGAGGGGCTCCGAGGGCTGGGCGGCGGTGATACGTGGGAGTCGGTGCCCGGTTCGTGAATCGTGCGTGACGGGGGACGGAACCTCGGCCGCGCCCGCCGCCTATCTACCTCCCATGCTAGCCTGACGCCGGAACGCTCCACGACAGCGTTACGGAACCATAGCCATCGAGCGCCCGGCTCTCCGGGCTCCCTCTGCCCCCGCGTAGGTTCCGCGCTGAGGGCTCTGGCCCTGCTCCTCTCTTTTCTCCGATCTAACCGTTCTCCTCATGTCTCTTGCGACCACGCCGGGCCGCCTCGCGTACGCGCTGAGCCTCGCCCTCCTCCTCGCCCTCTTCGCCACCGGCACCGCACAGGCGCAGTGGATCAACGAATTCCACTACGACAACGCGAGCACGGACGAGGGAGAAGCCATCGAGATCGTCCTCCCAAGCTCTGCTGACCCCGCTGACTTTGACCTCTACCTCTACAACGGGAACGGCGGTGCCGTGTACGACGGCCCGATCAACCTCGCCACCTTCACTGCCGGAGCATCGGAGACGGGGTTCACGGTCTACTCTGCCGCCATCGCCGGCATCCAGAACGGGCCGGATGGCCTCGCGCTGACGGAAAACGGCGTGCTCGTCTCCGGCCAGTTCCTCTCGTATGAGGGCGCGTTCGACGGCGTGGGCGGCCCGGCCGATGGAGTAACCTCCACCGACATCGGCGTGATGGAGCCGAGCGATACGCCCCTCGGTCAGTCGCTCCAACTTATCGGCACCGGTAGTGCCTACGCCGACTTCACGTGGGCCGGCCCGGTCGCGTCCTCGTTCGGCAGCATCAACGACGGCCAGACGGCGGCGGCCAGCGGTACGCCGGTCGTCACGTTCACGGCAGCCGGTGGCAGCGTGGCCGAGGGCGACGACGCCACGCTCACCGTCGCGCTCGACTTCCCGAACGACACGCCCGACGGCAACCCCGTCACCGTCACCGTCACGTTCGACGAGGACGCGAGCACGGCCAGCGCGAGCGACTTCTCCGGCCCGACGCCGGTGCAGGTCACCTTCGACGGTACCGCCGACAACGAGGAGCAGTCCGTCATCGTGAGCGCGGTGCCGGACGAGGCTATCGAGGGCGACGAGACGGCCGTTTTCGACCTCTTCGTCGCGGGCGGCATCGCTGAGCTCGGGACGCCCGCCACGTTCACCCTCACCATTGAGGACGGCGACGCCCCCGAGCCCGCCCGCGTGCAGGTGATCCACAACGCGCCCGACCCGCTTGCCGAGTTCGTGGACATCTCGATCGTGGACGTCGGCGCAGGCGGCGACGGGGCCACGTTCCAGGACGTGCCGTTCCGCGGCGCTACGCCGTTCTTCGACCTCGCCCCCGGCACCTACAACGTGCTCGTCACCGACGAGGAGGATCTCGCCGTCGTCATCATCGACGAGACGGTGACCGTCGTGTCCGGCGAGGCCTACCAGCTCATCGCGAGCGGCGTCGCCGACCCGAGCCAGTTCGAGCCGAACCCGAGCGGGCAGCCCATCGCCGCCACGCTCATCGTCGAGGCGAACGCGCAGGAAACCTCGACCTCACCGGACGCGGTTCACGTCAACGTCGTCCACGGGGTCACCGATGCCCCGGAGTTCGACGTGCTCAACGCGGGGAACGGTGCCGTGCTCGTAGACGACATCGTCTACGGTGAGCTTTCTGGTTACTCGGGGTTCGATGACGACCAGATCCTCCTCGCGGTCTCCGCGACGGATGGGAGCGGAATCCTTGGCCTCTTCGTCGCCGACTTCAACGGCGCGAACGGCGAGGCGCTGACGCTCCTCCTCTCCGGCTTCCTCACGCCGGAGAACGATCAGGGCGGGCCGGGCCTCGGCATAGTAGCCGTACGGCCAGACGGCACGTCCTTCCTGCTGACACGGTTTTACGACGTGGACATCGCCGAGGCGCGGGCGCTCCCCAACGGGAGTCTTGTGCTGATCGAAGGCGTCGTCACGCGGGCGATGGGCGCGTTCACGCGGATGCAGGACGCGACCGGCGGCATCACGATCCGCCAGACCAACGGCGCCTTCTTCGACGACGTGGCCGACGGCACGATCGCGCCCGGCACGGAGGTCGGGCTCATCGGTTTCACGAGCGAGTTCAACCAACTCAAGCAGATCAACGGGAGCGACCTCCAGGATTACACGGTCTTCGGCACAACGGGCGTACCGGAGCCCCAGCTCGTGAGCCTCGAGGAGATCGCGAACAACGGCGAGGCGTACGAGAGCGAGCTGATCCAGGTATCGACGCTCGTCGCGCTGACCGGCGATGAAACGTTTCAGGCGGCCACGACCTACGAGATTGCGGAGTTCGACGTCCAATTCCCCGTCACGCTCCGCGTCCCGAGCGCGGACGACACAGCCATTGACGGCACGCCGATACCCGATGGGTTCTTCACGTTCACCGGCGTCCTCGGCCAGTTCGACAGCGCCGACCCGGACGCGGGCTACCAGCTCCTCCCGGTGCAGGAGGACGACGTCGAGGCGCAGGAGGTCGTGACGGCGCCCGTCCAGATCATCCATAACGCGCCCGACCCGGCCCTCGCTGAAGTGGATGTCTACGTCGATGGGCAACTCCTCCTCGACGACTTCGCGTTCCGCACCGCGACGCCGTTTGTCGGCGTGCCAGCGGACGTGGAGGTGGAGGTCGCCGTGGCGCCGGGCGACTCTGACAGTGCGGACGACGCGATTTTCACGGCGACGTACACCCTCGCTTCCGAGGACGCGGCCTACCAGCTCATCGCGTCCGGCGTTGGCGAGGGAGACTTCGAGCCGAACCCCGAAGGCGAGGACATCGCCTTCACCCTCCTCGTCAATCCAGATGTACTCACCAAGTTCACCCCCGACTCCAACGTAGATCTCAACTTCGTCCACGGCACGCCGGACGCGCCGACCATCGACGTGCGCACGGGCGTGACGCAGGACATCATCCTCTTCAACGATGTGGTTTACGGCGGCATCACGGGGTACCAATCCATTGCCCCAACCGCTCAAGTTCTAGAGGTGAGCACGGCTGATGGGGCCACGACTGTGGCAGTGTTCGACGTGGACCTCACGGACCGTGAGGACGAGTACGGGACGATCCTCGCGTCGGGCTTCCTCACGCCGGGCAACGAGCCGGGCGATGCGCCGAGCTTCGGCCTCCTCGTCGTGTTGGCCGATGGCTCGGAGTTCTTTGCCGCCCCGAGGATCACGCCGGGCACCGAAGACGGAACGACCGTCCCGACCGCCTTCGCTGTCGACGGTACCTACCCGAACCCGTTCGTCACGACGACGACGCTGCGCTACGACCTCCCGGCCGACGCGCTCGTGAGCGTCGAGGTGTACGACGTGCTCGGCCGCCGCGTGGCCGAGGTCGCGCCCGAGGCCGTGTCCGCCGGGTCCGGCCGCACGGTCACGCTCGACGCGGCGCTCCCGTCGGGGACGTACGTCTACCGCCTCACGGCCGAGATGCCGGCGGAGACGCGCACCGAGACGGGCCGGATGACCGTCGTTCGCTAAACGCACAGATCGATCCCAGACCGCGAGGTCGGGCGAGGCCGTAGCCCGGCCCGACCTCGCACTTAATGCCCGGTGGCAGTGCAATTCCTGAGCATTTTCCGGGATCTGCCGTCCTCCTTGCTCCCTGTCATCCTGAGCTTGTCGAAGGATCTCCCGTGCTGAACCGGCTTGTTCAAGAGAGATCCTTCGGCTCCGCTGCGCTTCGCTCAGGATGACAGAGGAGAGGCAGCGGCAAGCTGGAACGTCAAATCCGGCGGCTGATGCGGGGCAGGATCTCCGCCTTCCACGCGGCGAAGCGGCCGTCGCGAATCGCGGCGCGGGCCTCGCGCATGAGCCACGTGTAGAACGCGAGGTTCTGCATCGAGGCGAGCTGGAGGCCGAGGATCTCGTTCGCGACGAGGAGGTGGCGGAGGTACGCCTTCGTGAAGTGCCGGCTCGCGTACGCGTCGAGGCCCGGGTCGATGGGCTCGAAGTGCGTCTTCCACTTCGCGTTCTTGATGTTGACCGTGCCCTCGGTCGTGAAGAGCGTGCCGTTGCGGCCGTTGCGCGTCGGCATCACGCAGTCGAACATGTCGATGCCGCGCGCGATGTTCTCGAGCAGGTTCTCCGGGGTCCCGACGCCCATGAGGTAGCGCGGCTTAGCCTTCGGCAGCAGCGGCGCGACGACCTCGACCATCTCGTACATCACCGGCGCCGCCTCGCCGACGGAGAGCCCGCCGATCGCGTAGCCCTCGAAGTCTAGCTCCACGAGCCGCCGCGCCGACTCGCGCCGGATCTCGGGGTAGGTCACGCCCTGCACGATCGCGAAGAGGGCCTGGTGGTGGCCGTAGAGCGGGGCGGTCGCGCGTAGCCGGTCCTGACACCGCTTCGCCCAGCGGATCGTCAGTTCGTTCGAGCGGCGCGCGTAGGTCTCGCTGACGTCGGCGGCCGGGCACTCGTCGAGCACCATCATGATGTCCGAGCCGATCGAGCGCTGCGTATCGACGACGGACTCCGGCGTGAAGAGATGGTACGAGCCGTCGAGGTGGCTCTGAAAGCGGACGCCCTCTTCGGTGATCTTCCGCCGGTCGGAGAGGGAGAAGACTTGGAAGCCGCCGGAGTCGGTGAGGAGCGGGCGGGGCCAGCGGATGAACTCGTGGAGCCCGCCGGCCGCTTCGAGCACATCCGTGCCGGGGCGGAGGTAGAGGTGGTACGTGTTGCCGAGGATGATCTCGGCCTGGACGTCGTCCATCAACTCGCGCGGCTGCACCGCCTTCACGCTGCCGACGGTGCCGACGGGCATGAAGACGGGCGTCTCGATCGCGCCGTGGTCGGTCTCGATGCGGCCGAGGCGGGCGTCGGTCTCGGCGTCTTCGTGGAGGAGGGTGAACGTCACGGGGCGAGCGGGCGGGTAGGACGGCGGGGTCCGAAGCTACGCGCCTGCCCTCGGCCGCGCCGTCCGTTCACGCGAAGTTGCGCTACCCCAATTCGGCAATCGCGGCGACCGTGCGGTCCACCTCGGCTTCGTCGTTGAGCAGGCTCGGGGCGATGCGGGCGTACGAGACGGGATAGGGGCTCGTGCTGCCGACGATCCCCCGTTCGTGCAAGTGCGCCACGACCTCGTCCGGCGTGTGTCCGTCGACGTCGAAGCAGATGATGCCGGCGGAGAGGGCGGGGCTCATCGGGGTGTAGAGCCGGACGTGCGGGAGGGCGGCGAGCGCCTCCTTCGCCCGCGTGTTGAGCCCGTAGATCCGCTCCTGCACGCGCGCTTTCCCGATCTGCTGATGGAATCGGAACGCCTCGCCGAGCGCCCACCGGTGCTCGAACGAGTGGAAGCCGCCGGGGCTGAACCGGTTGCCCGGCGTCACGTACGGCGTGTCCGGCGGGAGCGCGCCGAGCCACACGCCCACCGCCGGGCCGAAGCTCGGGATGACGAGGTCGAGCCGCTCCCACGCCTCGGGCCGGCCGTAGACGATCCCCGTCCCGCGCGGGCCGAAGAGCCACTTGTGCGTCCCCGCGATGAAGAAGTCGGCGCCGAGGCCGTCCATCGTCACGTCCTCGATGCCGATGCCGTGGACGCCATCCACGCAGAGGAGCACGCGGTCGGCCGCGCCGCGGCCGGCGTTGAGGTCGCGGAGCGCCTCGGCCATCGCGGCGATGGGCAGCTTCACGCCCGTCGAGGAGTGGACCCACGTGACGGCGAGCACGCGCGTCCGGTCTGTGACCGCCGCCCGCATCCGCCCGGCGACCTCGTCCACTGACGTCGCGGCGGGGTCGTCGTAGAGCGCCACGCGGCGGACGGTCGCGCCCGTCCGCTCGGCGCGGAGGCGGAGGGACTCGATCGTGGCGTAGTGGTCGTGCGGCGTCGTGAGGATCTCGTCGCCGGGCTGAAGGCGGAGCCCGCCGTAGATGAGGCCGAGCCCCATCGTCGTGCTGTCGGTGAGGGCGACGAGGGCGGGGGCGACGCCGAGGTAGTCGGCGGCGGCGGCCTCCACTTCGGGCTCGGCCGTCATGAAACGCTCCTCCCAGTACGTCACGGGGTCTTCGTCGAACCCGCGTCGGTGGCGCTCGATGGCATCGGCGACGGGCCGGGGGTGGCTGGCGAGGAGGAACGTCGCCATATGGACGTGGGCCCGCGTCAGCGCGAACTGATCGCGCACGGAATCCCAAGCCATCGGGTCGAAGGGACGGGGGACGACCGGGGCGAGTGCGGCCGGGGCGGCGGCACCGAGGACGGGGAGGGTTCCGGCGGCTCCGAGGGCCAGACCCGCCTGCTTGAAGAAGGCTCTGCGTTCCATTGGATAATCTCCGACGATAGGACAAACCTATCCAATGTAGTGCGGAGAATCGTTCTGCGTATCCGCCCGCTTCGTCAGATAATCGCGCCGGGAACGGGGGCCGGCGTGTCGACGAGGGGCTCGATCCACGCGCGGCCTTCGTGCGCGAGGAGGCGGTCGGCGGCGGCGGGGCCCCACGTGCCGGACATGTAGTTCGGGAACTCGCTCGGCGCCCCCTTCCACGCTTCGAGCACGGGGGCGACGACGGCCCACGCCGTCTCCACCTGATCGGAGCGCATGAAGAGGGTCGCGTCGCCGCGGACGGCGTCGAGCAGGAGCGTCTCGTAGGCGTCGGGCGGGGCGGCGCCGAAGGTCTCGTCGTAGTCGAACCGCATCGAGACGGGGCGGAGCAGCATCGACGGGCCGGGCCGCTTGGCCTGGAAGCGGAGGACGATGCCCTCGTCGGGCTGGATGCGGAGGATGAGTCGGTTGGGCTGCCACGCCTCGTCGGCGCCGGCGGGGAAGGCGCGGTGCGGGACGGGGCGGAACTGGACCGAGATCTCGCTCACGCGCCGCGGCATCCGCTTCCCCGTCCGGAGGTAGAACGGCACCCCGTGCCAGCGCCAGTTGTCGACGTCGAGCTTGAGCGCGGCGTAGGTCTCGGTGATGGAGTGCGGGTCCACGCCGGGCTCGGTGCGGTACGCCGGGACCTCCTCCCCTTCGATGTAGCCGCGCCCGTACTGCCCGCGCACGGCGACGTCGTGGACGTGCTCGGCGGGGATCGGACGGACGGCCCGCAGCACGTCCACCTTCTTGTCGCGCACCTCGTCGGCCCGGAACGCGACGGGCGGCTCCATCGCGACGAGGCAGAGGAGCTGGAGGAGGTGGTTCTGCATCATGTCGCGGAGGGCGCCGGCCCGCTCGTAGTACCCGCCCCGGTGCTCGACGCCGACCGTCTCGGCGACGGTGATCTGCACGTGGTCGATGTAGCGGCGGTCCCAGATCGGCTCGAAGAGCGCGTTCGCGAAGCGGAAGGCGAGGAGGTTCTGCACCGTCTCCTTCCCGAGGTAGTGGTCGATCCGGTAGATCTGGCACTCGTCGGCGGCCTTGAGCAGGGTCTTGTCGAGCGCGCGGGCGCTGGCGAGGTCGTGTCCGAACGGCTTCTCGACCACG
Source organism: Rhodothermales bacterium (assembly GCA_039944855.1). NCBI lineage: Bacteria > Pseudomonadati > Rhodothermota > Rhodothermia > Rhodothermales > Rhodothermales bacterium. Next base: position 21,605 of record JBDUXZ010000023.1, read on the forward strand.
AGCCGCGTCCGCTTCTCGTCGCGGAGGAGCCGGGCGTGGGCGAGCCCCTCGGCGATGGGCTCGACGAGGAACGGGGCGACAGCGAGGTAGAACACGCGCTCCGGCTCCTGCCCGTTGCCCCCCGCGAGGGCGTCGAGCCGCTGCGTGAGCGCGTCGTACGTCTCCGGCACCGTCACGTCGCCCTGCACGTAGGCGAGGCGCTCGGCGAACGCGGACCAGCTCTCGGCGTCGGCGCTCTTGGGGAAGAAGCGGCCGAGGGTCTCGGCGGCGTCGGTGGCGAAGGCGCGGAACGCGTCGTCGTCCATCTCCCGCCGGTCCACACCGACGATGGCGAGGTGCTCGGGGAGGTAGCCCTCGCGGTAGAGGTCGTAGAGGGCGGGGAGGAGCTTGCGGTGCGCGAGGTCGCCGGCCGCGCCGAAGAGGACGAGCTGGACGGTATCGGGGAGCTGGGGCATGGCGTCGGCGAGAAGGGGGAGCGGGGCGAAGCGGAGGTTTCTCCAGGGATTAACAGGGGGAGGATAGGGCAGACGGCGCGAGGGTGGTTAATTTGGAATCGATCTAAATACGACTCCCCGCCCAGCCTCATGCGCGCTCTGCTACCGATCCTCGCCGCCGTCCTCCTCCTCTGTTCGCCCACCGCGCAGGCGCAGCCCGATCCCGGCGGCATGACGCGGACGTACTACGTCGCCGCCGAGGAAGCGCTGTGGGACTACGCCCCCTCCGGCACCGAGCAGATGATGGGTCGCCCCTTTACCCCAGACGACAGCGTCTTCGTCGCGAGTGGCCGCGACCGCATCGGAAGCACCTACCTCAAGGCCCGCTACGTCGAGTACACCGACAGCACGTTCACCACACCGAAGCCTGTCCCGCCGGCGTGGGCGCACAAAGGCGTCCTCGGCCCCGTCATCCGCGCCGAGGTCGGCGACTCGATCCACGTCGTCTTCCGCAACAACGCGCGCCGTCCGTACTCCGTCCACCCCCACGGCGTCGCGTACTCGAAGGCCCACGAGGGCGCGATGACCGCCGACGGCACGACGGGCGCCGACCGCGCCGACGACCTCGTCCCGCCCGGTGGCACGTACACCTACCGCTGGTTCGTGCCCGAGCGCGCCGGCCCCGGCCCCGCCGACCCGTCCTCGATCGTCTGGCTCTACCACTCCCACATCGACCCGACCGCCGACATCAACACCGGCCTCGTCGGCGTCCTCCTCGTCACCCGACGGGGCGCGGCCGACGCCGAGGGCCGCCCGGCGGACGTGGACCGCGAGTTCGTCACGCTCTTCAACGTCTTCGACGAGAACCGGAGCTGGTACCTCGCCGAGAACGCCCGCCGCACGATCCCCGACGCGGACCTCGAGGCGCTCACGGAAGACGAGGTGTTCGTCGAGGGCAACCTGATGCACGCCATGAACGGGTTCGTCTTCGGCAACCTCCCGCTGCTGCAGATGACCGAGGGCGAGCGCGTCCGGTGGTACCTCGTCGGGCTCGGGACGGAGATCGACATCCACACGCCGCACTGGCACGGCAACACCGTGCTCTGGAACGGCCACCGGACCGACGTCCTCCCCCTCATGCCCGCCGTCATGCTCACGGCCGACATGGTCCCCGACAGCCCCGGCATCTGGATGTACCACTGCCACGTCGACGACCACCTCGACGCGGGGATGACGGGCCGCTACGAAGTGATCCCCCGGCGTTGATGTGTGCGAGTAGCTGGGTCGGTCACCCGTGCAGCAGCCATGCGAGCCCCGTCACGAGCAGTCCGACGACGAACAGCGTCCCGAAGATCTGCTTGTTGTAGCGCGCCAGCCAGAGCGGGAGGTAGATGTCGAAGTTGTCGGGCCGGTCGTCGGTATAGCGCGCCGCCACGTCCGTCAGCGGGCAGCGCCAGCGGTTGGCGAGGAGCACCAGCACCTCGACGAGCACGAGGCCGATGAGCACGAGGGCGAGCGCGAAGTGCCCCCGCCACGCAGCAATCGGGATGACGACGATGCTGCCCGCGAAGACGGCCCAGACGACCGTGTGAACCAGCTTGACGAGGCGGAGCACCGTGTCGGGCGTCATGACGCAATGCGGGCGAATCGGCTGCCAGGCCCCGGCGAGCGGGCAGCACTGTTCATCGGTGGCGAAGAACTCCCAACGCTTCCTCGGCGACGGGCTCCGGTACGAGGACCGATACACGTCCGCCTGCCCCGAACGCTCCTTCACCCATGATGCTGTGGGGGAGACCAGCGTCATTGAGAGACGCCGCGGCGGCGTGGGCATCGAGAGGATTGTCGAAGGCAGCGACGGCGACGAGTTGGGAGTGGTCCTCTTCATCCTCCGGCGGCTCAACATCAGCGAGGATCTCCTGTGCTGCTTCCGCGGCGTCCTCAGGCACTTGAAGCTGGACGCCGCCCAGCGCTACAGAGCTGAGCCCATCAGCGTTGACCATGTGCTCGTTGGCTAGGCGACAGAAGATGTCTTCGCTCTCCAGCAGCGCTTTCATGAGGTGCGCTTGAGCCGGAAAGGTGAAGGTGGCGACCGTGATGAGGCGCATACAGATCGGGGCTGCGGAGTGTATGTAACCGCCGTTTACGCCGCGCGCACGAGCGGGGCCGAGGTCTGAACCTCCGTCCGCACGGCGAGGTGGGCTTCCAGCCGGTCGAGATCTTCCGGGGCGAGGCCGAGGACGAGCGGGCCGCTCGCGGTGCGGAGCAGCAGCAGCTCGGCGGGGAGGCGGTTGACGAACGCGCGCGTCGCGGCGTAGCGTCGCCAGTGTCGGTGGTAGGCGTCGGCCGAGATCCGCTCGGCGGCGTGGATGCGGGCGTAGGGAAGCGACAGCGCCTCCGTCCCCTGCCGGACGTCGAGCCCACCCTCGTGTGCCTCGACCGTGACGGCGGGCTTCCAGCCGAGGAGACAAACACCGCCGAGCAGTAATCCGCCGACGATCTGCACGGCGAAGTACCACGGCTCCGGCGTCCCGCCCGGCCCGATCGCCCCGAACGCCACCCAGCCCCACTGGCTCAGCAGCGACCCCACGCACAGCACGAGCGCGGCGGCGACGAAGTAAAAGCTCTCCGCCTGCCGGCGGTCCTGCGCCCAACGCCCCGCCAGCCGGCCGAGGAGCGAGGCGGGGGGATAGAACGACGGCGGCGTGACGAAGCGAAGGGGCACAGGCTGCGGGGTGCGTGAGCGCTGAAAATAAGGTGGATATCTCAAAAGGGCCACGCGTCAGCCGGCGGGCCGTGTACGCCCGTCCGAGCCGCCGTTCGGCGACTCCGGCGCGACGATCAGCGGCGCCGTTCGCGTCCCCGCATCTTCCATCAACTTCAGCGTCATTTCCTCCCGGTACGTCGTGTAAAACGTCACGAGCAGCGCCGTAAGCGGTACCGCGATGAGGAGGCCGAAGAACCCCATCGTCGCGCCGAAGACGAGGAGCGAGAGGATCACGAGGACGGGGTGGAGCCCGACCTGGTGGCTCAGGATGTTCGGCGAGAGGATCGTCGCCTCTAGGATCTGCTGCCCGAAGAGGACGAGGACCACGACGAGGGCGTCGATCGGCGTCCCGAAGATGAGGGCCACGACGACGCCGAGCACGTTCGTCAGGATGATCCCCACGTTCGGGATCATATTCAACAGGCCGGCGACGAGCCCGATGAGGAGCGGGAACGGGGCGCCGAAGAGGGCGAGGAAGAGCGACACGTTGAACGCCGCGATCGCCGAGATCACGAACTGCCCGCGGAGGTACGAGCCGACGATGTGGCCGATCCGCGTGAGGTAGTCCCGGTCGCCGCGCACCTTCGGGAAGAGCCCGATCAGGTTGCGTTCGATCGTCGGGAAGTCGCGGAGCGTGTAGAAGAGGAGGACGGGGACGAGCGTCACGGTTGTGACGAGGGCAATGATGGAGGAGACGCTCTGCGTGAGGGTCTGGAGCATCACCGGGATCTGGGCCACGAGACCGCCGACCTGCTCCGGCAGGATCGACGTGAGCTTCGCTTCGAGCTCGGCCCGCTCGACGAGCCCCGACGTCTCGAGGTACGCCACGAGCGAGCTGTCGAGGATCCAGTTCACCACGTTCGAGAGGTTCGAGAGCAGCCCCGCGGCCAGCACCTCCACCTTCCCGATCACGTTCGGCACGAGGATGACGGCGGCCGCGACGAGCGCGCCGACGGCGACGAGCGTCAGCGCCAGCGATGGCGCCCAGCGCGGGACGTTCCAGCGGCGCTTCGCCGCGCTCACGGCCGGGTCGAGGAGGTACGCCAGCAGGTACACCACGGCGAACGGGAGGAGCACGCTACCCATCACCGAAACGAGCCACACGAGCAGCAGCAGTCCGCCCGCGAGAAGCATCGACTGCACGACGCGGTGCTCGCGCAGCGGCCACACGAGGACGCCGCCCGCCGCCGCGAGCAGGAGTGGGCTCAGCACCGCGCGCAGCTCGACGGCGAGGAGGAAGAGGGCGACGAGCCCGCCCAGCACAAGCAGGCCCTGGAAGACGACCACCCGCGAGAGCGAGAACCGCTCGCGCTGCTCCTCGTCGGCAGGGGGAAGGGGAGAGGACATGGGGCGGGAGGGGTGCGGGGGACGTGGCCCGCGCCCGGCAGTCAGCGGCCGCTACTGGTCGCCGGAGGGAGCCGGGTCACGGAGGCCCAACGTGCCGGCCTCGTCGTCCGCGTCCGCGTCGAGATTCACGTCGGGCACGGGCGCGTCGGCGGGGACGACGACGCCTTCCTCTTCGGCGAGGCGCTGCTGCCACTCGTAGAGCTCGCGCTCGCGCTGTTCGAGGGCCTGGTACGTCTCTTGGAGCGCTTGCTCGCGGATCTCGAACGGGGCCTTCTCGCGGTAGCCGCGCCGCTCGTAGTACCCCTTGAAGAACCAGTTCTCCTTGAGCGCCTCCATGTTCTCGGCGAGCCTGAACATGGCGAGCGTGCCCCAGTTGGCCGCGTCTTCCATCCGGTCCGTCACCGTCTCCACGTCGTCAGCGGCGGCGCTGAAGGCGGCCGTCGCGTCGAGCGCGTTCTGGTAGAGGTCGTCGTCGTTGAGGATGCGGGCGAGGGAGCCATCGCCGGTGTTGATCTTCTGGATCATCTCGTTGATCCCTCCCGACGCGTCGGCCGCGATGCCGACGAGGGCGTCGGCCTGCTGCGTGAGGCTGCGGAGGGCGACGCGGGTCTCCTGCGTCGTCAGCACGGTCTCCTCGTAGAGCCGGTCGTCGTAGAGGAACGCACCGAGCGTGCCCTCGCCGCTGCGGATGTCGCCCATGATGCCGGTGAACGCAACGGTTACCGAGTCGAAGCGCGCGACGGACTCAAACATCCGGTCCGTCACTTCGGTGAAGTTGAAGGGGTCCACGCCGCTGATCGTCCCGCCCTCGGCGACGATGGGCTCCGTGTCGCTCCCCCCGGCCAGCACCACCATCATGTTGCCGACGAGGCCCTGCGTCTGGATCAGCGCGCGGCTGTCTTGGCGGACGAGCTTCCGCGCCTCCTCCCGGATCGCCATGCCGACGGTGATCGGCGCGCCGGGCACCTCGGGCAGCGCGATGTACTCGACGCGGCCGACGCCGATGCCCTGATACTGCACGGGGGCGCCGGGCAGGAGGCCGCCGGCGTCGTAGAACTCCGCCTTCACGCGGAACGTGTCGGAGAGGAGGAACGTGCGGTTGGCGAGGACGAAGAGCGCCAGCATGAACGCGACGACGCCGCCGAGGACGATGAGGCCGAGCCGGGCTTGACGGGACATGGGGGATACCGGTTGCGTGGGGCTGAGGGAGTATAGCTAACTACGGCGGTGAGTCGGTAGTATCCGGCGAGCCGGAACGACGAGTTTCGAGCTACGAACGACGAATGGGTACTCGTCGAAAACTCGTCACTCGTCGGTCGAAACTCGTCGCTCGCGTCACGTGCCGTATTCCTCGGTGCCGTAGAAGAACTCCTCGAGGATGGGGTCTTTCGTCTCGCGGATCTCGTCGAGCGAGCCGCTCGCGATGAAGCGGCCCTGGTAGAGGAAGTGGGCCTCGTCGGTGATGATGCTCGCGGCGAGGAGGTCGTGCGTGATGGCGACGGACGAGATCCCGCGCTCGTCGCGCAGCCGCACGATGAGGTCGGAGACGACGCGGACGCTGACGGGGTCGAGCCCGGTCGTGGGCTCGTCGTAGAGGATGATCTCGGGCTCGAGGATGACGGCGCGGGCGAGGCCGATCCGCTTCTTCTGCCCGCCGGAGAGCTCGGCCGGGAACTGCTTCAGCGTCTGCGAGAGGTTCACGTCCTCCACGGCCCGCTCGATGCGGTCCTGCTTCTCGCCCTTCGAGAGCGTCGTGTGGCGGTCGAGGTAGAACCGCATGTTCTCCTCCACCGTCATCGAGTCGAAGAGGGCGCCGCCCTGGAAGAGGTAGCCGATCGAGAGGCGGACGCGGTCGAGCGCGTTGCCGTCGAGGAGGTCCACGCGCTGGCCCTTCACCCACACCTCGCCCTGGTCCGGACTGAGGAGGCCGACGATGTGGCGGATGAGCACGCTCTTGCCCGAGCCCGAGCCGCCGAGCACGACGGCGCTCGTCCCCTTCTTCACCGAGAGCGAGACGCCGCGCAGCACGTGGTTCTCGCCGAACGTTTTGTGGACGTTCCGCATCTGCACGATGACGTCGTCCGGCGGCGGCGGCGAGCCCCCGGTGACGGGCGCGGCGTCGGAGCCGTCGACCGGGGCGGTCTCGGGCATCGCGTCGGGGCCGGAGGTCTTAAAGGCGTCGAACATGGGGGACTGGGACGTCGGGGAATCGGAGGTAGAGACGCCGCGCCGGGGCGTCTCTACGGGATGGCGCGGGGCCGAGGGTCGCTACCCGCCGGACACGTCGCCGAAGACGAAGAGCGAGATCCGCACGACGACGACGTCGGCGATGAGGATGAGGAGAGACGAGAGCACGACGGCCTGCATCGCCGCCTGCCCCACCTCGCGTGTGCCGCCGCGCACGGTGTAGCCGAGGTAGCACGCCACGATGCCGACGATGAACCCGAAGATGCTCGTCTTCATCGTGTCCACGATCACGTCCACGAAGCGCATCGACGAGAACGCCGTGTCGATGAACACGCGCCAGTCCATGCCCGAGGCGAGGTTGGACTCGAGGAACCCGCCCGAGAGCGCGATCACGTCCACGAGGATCGTCATGAGCGGGAACATGATGACGCAGGCGAGCACGCGCGTCACGACGAGGTAGTGGAACGGCTTGAGCGCGGCGGCCTCCATCGCGTCGATCTGCTCGGTGACCTTCATCGAGCCGATCTCGGCGGCGAAGCCGGCCCCGAGCCGGCCGGCGAGCACGAGGCCCGTGATGACGGGGCCGATCTCTTTGAACACGCTGAGCGCGAGCATGCTCGGCAGGAACGCCTCGGCGCCGAAGCGCGCGAGCGTGCCTCGGCTCTGCATCGCGAGCACGATGCCGATCGCGAGGCCGCAGACGCTGACGAGCAGGAAGCTCTTGCTCCCCACCTCGTCCATCTGGTTCAGCAGCTCCTTGAACTCGAACGGGCGCCGCCAGAACCGCTTGAAGAACTGGCCGATGAAGGTGAAGAGCCGGCCGGCCTCGTCGAGGAAGCCGTAGAGCACGCTCTGCGAGTGGCGGATGCGCTCGATCGTCCGCTCGGTGAAGCTCTTCTCGCGGAGGATCTTCTCGTTCGCGCGCGCCTTCCGCGCCTGCCGCGTCCGCTCGGCGAACGAGGTGTCCGGGGCGGACCGGGACTCTGGATCGGTAACGCGGGAGGGCTCCATGCGGGCGGCGGCGAGGAAGACGGGCGGCGGGTCAGACGGCGGTCCCGTAAGGTAGGCGCGGACGGGGGTGAAAAGAACGGGGCGCGGCCGGTTCCGACAGGCCCTGAAGCGACTTCGCGGCATGAAATCGAAGCCGGGTGTCTATTTATTTGTCGCTTACAATGCTCATTTTTATAAGTTTGGGAGGGCGCCTCCTGGTTGGGCGACCTCCTCTCCTCCAACATAGCTCCCCGCGAGGGCAACGATAATGGCACACTTCATCGGACGTTTTGGTCTCCTCCTCCTCTTGGTTACGACGTTCATCGCCCTGCCCGGCTGCGACTCGGACGACCCCGAGGACGAGCCGCTCGGGGCCGTGTTCACGATGACGAACGCGGCGGCCGGCAACGAGGTGGTCGCCTTTCGGCGGGCGCTAGACGGCGGGCTAACCCGCATCGGCGCCGTCTCAGCGGGCGGGCTCGGCGGCGACCTGCCGACCATGCTGCCGGTGGATCCACTCGAATCGCAGGACGCGCTGATCCTGAGCGCGGACAACCAGTTCCTCTTCGCCGTCAACGCGGGGAGTGATACGGTCGCTTCGTTCCGGGTGCAGGACGACGGTTCGGTCGTGCTCATCGGGACCGTACCGTCCGGGGGCGGCTTCCCCGTGAGCCTCGCCGCGAACGGCGACCTCCTCTACGTCCTCAACGTCGCCGGGCAGGGGAACATCAGCGGCTTCCGCGTCGCCGCCGACGGCGCGCTGACCCCGCTCCCCAACTCGACGCGCCCGCTCAGCGGCACGCCCACGCCGCCCCCCCTCAACGGCTTCGTGGCGCCCGGCAACCTCTCCTTCAGCCCGGACGGCCGGCACCTCGTCGTGACGGAGAAGGCGACCGACCTCATCGACGTGTACGTGGTGGGGAGCGACGGCACGCCGAGCGCGCCCATCGTCCAGGCGTCGGCCGGGCCGACGCCCTTCGGCGGCGAGTTCGACAGCGGCGGGTTCTTCATCGTCTCTGAGGCGAACGCGATGAACCCGCTCATGCCCGTCCCCGGCGGCTCCTCTGTCACGTCGTACTCCATCGCCGCCGACGGCACCCTTAGCGCCGTCACCGCTGCCGCGCCAACGCTCGGCACCGCCGCGTGCTGGATCGAGGTCTCCGACGACAACCGCTACGTCTACACGACGAACACGCTCTCCGACACCATCACCGGATTCCGGCTCGGCGCCGACGGCACGCTCACCGCGCTCGACCCGGCGGACGGGGTGACGGCGCAACTCGGTGCGATGAGCTTCCCGCTCGACATGGCCTTCGCCGGGGAGTACATGTACGTCCTCGCGGCGGGCGGCGGCGCGGTCAACGGGTTCCGCGTCGGGGACGACGGGAGCCTGACGGCGATCCCGGGTGCCACGGTCGGCGGGCTCCCCGGCCCGACGGTCGAAGGGCTCGCGGCCTTCTGAGCTGGCCTGCGGCGGACCCCCTGCCGCTCTCGCGGTCACCCGCAAGGCTCGTTCCCGGCTTCGCGCGGCTGTCCCCCTCGTCGAGGGGGACAGCTTTGCGAAGTGCCCGGAGGGACGAGCAAGGCTGGGGGTACGTCAGTACGAGAGCTCGATCTGCGCCGCGCCGCCCGTGCCGCCGGTGTTGCGGCGCTCCAGCCGGAGCAGCAGCCAGTTCAGGAGCTGGTACTCGATCGTCACCTCGGGAATCCGCCCGTCCTGCTCCTCCCGGCGGCCCCGGCCCTCGACGACGACCTGGCTCACGGAGGCGAACGTCCGGCTCGTGACGTAGCTGCCGAACGTGACGACGATGGCCTCGTCCGGCCGCTGCGTCACCTCGACGACGTCGAGCCCGAGGGAGTTCGCCGCGAGGCCCTCGACGATCGAGGCGAGCTGGCTGACGGCGAGGTTCGAGGCCCCGGCCCCGCCCTGAAACGCTGTCCCGGCGGGACGTCCGGTGGCGATGTACGAGATGATGTCGGTGTTCTCCATCGCCGGGTCCGCCGAGAGCGTGAGTTCGAGGCCGTCCTCGGCCTGCTCGCCCTCGGCTCCAAGCCGGCCGGCGAAGGTGAGGAAGATTGTGGCCTCATCTTCTGGCCCCTGGCGCGCCGGGACGCGGAACGCCGCCTCGATGTCGATCATCGTCTCGGAGACCGGCCCGTTGAAGGTGAGCAGGCCGCGCGTGATGTCGAAGTTGCGGCCGTAGAGCTCGACTTTCCCGCGGACGACTTCGATGGAGCGGAAGAGCTGGTTCTCGCCGCCGGGCGCCTTCTCGACGAGGAGCGTCCCGACGAACTCGATGTCGAAGACCGGATTCGTCCGGCTCCGCAGCCACACGTTCCGGTTGATGTTGATGTCGAGGTCGAGCGCGAGGTTCTGCACGAAGACGGAGCGCGCCGTGTCGGCCTCGGTGATGCGGGTGCCGAACGTGGCCTCGATCCGCTGGATCTGCGCGTCCGTCAGCTCCACCTCGGCGATGTCGGGTCCGGTGAGCTCTTCGGTGAGGTAGATGTCGCCGGAGTCGAGCGTGAGCGCGCCGACGAGGCGGGGGAACTCCGTGGTGCCCGTGAAGAGGAGCGGGCCCTCGCGCGTGGTCAGCCGGAGCTCCTGGTAGGTCGGCGTCTCGATGACGTTGAAGTCGTCCATCTCGAGCGCGATCGCGAGCTCGCCGAGGGAGAGCTTCGGGAGGGTGATCGTGCCTTCGGCGAAGAGGCGGCCGTTGCCGCCGGTGCCCGCGCTCGCCTCGCGGATGCGGACGGTGTTGCCCTCGAACGTGAGGGGGATCCTGACGTCCTGGATCGTCCGGCCGAGCGTGAGGACGCCGAGGCGGCCGTCGGCGAGGAGGGCGTCGCCGCTGAGCTGGGGGTCGGACTGCGTGCCGGTGATGGCGAGGTCGATGTCGAGCGCGCCGCCGACCTCGGTGAACGTCTCCGGCGGGAGGAACGGCTCGGCCCACGCGACGGGGAACGAGTCCGCGCGGACGACGAAGTCGACGTCGGCCGAGGGCGCGGCCTCGCTGACGGGCCCGCCGAGGGAGAAGTCGAGGGGGAGGAAGCCCTCGGCGCGGAGCTCGCGGCCAGAGACGTGCGTGAGCAGGGCGTCGAGCGTGAGCCGGAAGTTGGCGTAGTCGAGGTCGAGGTCGAGCGCGCCGACGGTCTCGCCGCCGGCGACGAGGCTGTCCACGCGGAGCGTTCCGTCGATCACGGGCGAGGCGGCAGGGCCACTCAGCACGAGCGTCGTCGAGAGCACGCCGCCGACGCCGTCGTAGCCGACGAGGTCGGTGACGACATCAATCTCGAACTGCTCGACGGTGAGCACGAGGTTCTGCTCGCCGTCGAGGTCGACGACGCCGTCGACGGCGATCTGCTGGTCGCCGGAGTAGAGGAGGAGGTTGCGGAAACGGTACTGCTGGCCGTACGAGATCGTCGACTCCTGCAGCAGCTCCCACCGCTCGCCGTCCACGCGGAAGGAGAGCGCTTCGAGTGTGACCGTCTGCTGCTCGGGGTTGAGGTCGGTGCGGAGGCGGAAGTTGAGGTCGCGCCGCTGGTCCACGCCGATCTCGCCCGAGGCGGCGAGGTTCTCGCCGTCGTAGGTGAGGTCGATGTCGCCGCCGTCGATCCGGATCGACGGCAGGGCGAGGAAGCCGAACTCGACGCGGGCCGTGCCGATGAAGCCGAGGCCGAACGCCGTCGAGTCGGCCGCCGTCGAATCCACCCCGACGGCGACCGGCGTGGCGTCGGCGAGGCCGCCGACGTACTCACCGTTGAGGCGGGCGTCGAGCGTGGAGATGCGGACGTCGCCGTAGGCGAACTGCTGCGCCGAGGCCTGCACGTCGAGGCGGAGCGGCCGGCCGGGCTCGCCGCTGACGCTTCCGACGAGCCGGCCCTCTTCGAGCGTGAGCGGCTGCGCGAGGAAGGGGTTCAGCGGGGCCGTGTCTTTCACCGTGGCGTCGAACGTGAGCTGGGTCCGCTGCGTCTGCTGCGCGTCGAAGAGGGCGATCTGCCCCTCGCCCGTGGCGTCGGCGAACGACGAGCGGAGTTCGAGCCCGTCGAGGCGCAGCACGGACTCGGCGAGGGCGAACTCGGTGCGGAGCGTGTCCACGGTCGCGCCGACGAGCTGGCTGTCGCCGCCGCGGAGCGAGCCCGAAAGCGTCATCGTCGCAGGGTCGAACCCCTCGCCCTTCACGTCGAAGGCGAGGTTGACGGAGGTCGCCTCGGCCTGGTCGTCGCCGAAGAGCGCGGCCACGTCGAGGCTGTCGAGCGTGCCGGCCGTGTTGTAGGTCGGGCGCTCGTCGAAGGGGCGGCCGGAGAACGTGAACGCCGCCGCGCCCTGCTCGAAGTCGAGGTCGGCCGAGGCCTCGGCGTAGCCCCGCGCGAGGTCGAACTCGACCGTCCCGGCGTCGAGGCGCGCGCCGTTGATGCGCGACGGGAGGAGGATGACGCGGCCCGTGATGTCCGACAGCTGCGGGTCGAAGCCGTCAGCGTCGAGCTCGAGCCGGCCGTTGAGGTCGGTCTGGAGGGCGGGGTTGTCGAGCACGAGCGCGAGGTTGACGCCGCGGAACGTGCCCTCGCTGAGCCGGAGCGTGGGGACCTCGTCGAACGGCCGCCCGGCGACGGCGAACGTGAGCGCGCCCTCGGGCGTCGTCGCGTCCACGGTGAGGTCGAGCGCGCCGCTGCGGAGCGTGCCTGTGACGGTGCCGGCGGTGAGTTGCTGCTGGCGGTAGCGGGAGTCGCGGAGGTCGAGGCGGAGGTCGAGCGCGAGCGTCTGCGGGTCCGTCCCCGTGCCCGTCACGTCGAACGCGCCGGTGAGGTCGCTGGACTGGCCAGGGTCGCCGGTGAGCGCGGCGAGGTCGAGGTTGCGGACGTTGCCGCGGGCCTGATACGTGAGGGGCTCAGCGAAGGGCCGCGCCGAACCCACGGCGTCGACCCGGCCGATCTCGGCGAAGTCGGCCTCGGCGTCGAAGGTCAGATTGCCGCCGCGAAGCGTGGCGGACACGTCGGCGGCGCTGATGGCGTAGGTGTCGTAGCGGGAATCGCGGAGGCCGAGGGCGAGGTCGAGCGCGAGCGTCTGCGGGTCGGTGCCGCTGCCGGAGAGGGCGAAGGGCCCGGTGAGGTCGGTGTGCGTCGTGTCGCCGGTGACGGCGGCGATGTCGAAGTTCTGCAGCCGGCCCTCGTCCACGGTGTAGGCGAGCACGTCGGCGAAGGGGCGGACGGTGCCCTGCGCGGTGACGGAGCCGTCGCCGTCGCTGAAGTCGAGGTCGGCGTTGTAGCGGACCTCGCCCCGCGTGAGCGCGGCGGTGACGGCGGCGCGGTCGAGGTCGATCTCGCCGTATTGCGTGCGGCCGAGGTTGAGCGACGCCGTCGCGATCATCTCCTCCGGGTCGATCCCCCGGCCCTCGACGGCGAACGTCCCGCTGAAGCGGCCGGACTGGCTCGGGTCGCTGAGGAGGCGGGCGAGGTCGATGTCGTTGAGTTCGCCGCGGAGGTCGTAGGTCGGCGTCTCGGCGAAGGGACGGGCAGTGCCGCGCGCGATCAGCTTGCCGCCCGGCACGGCGCCGCCGAGCGTGAAGTCGGCGAGCCCGTCGTCGAAGGTGCCGACGAAGTCGAGCCGCTGGATCTGCTGCTCGCCGAAGGACGAGGCGCTCATTTCGAGGTCCACACGGCCGTCGATCTCCTGCAGCGACGGGCCGCTGAGGTCCACGTCGAGGTCGCCCGTGAGGTCGCCCGCGAGCGCGGGGTCGCCGAGGATGCGGCCGGGGTCGAGGTTGCGGACGGTGCCCTCGGCGGCGTAGCGGACGGGGCCGTCGGCGCCGGCCGAGAAGACGCCGTTGAGGTCGAGCGCGCCGCCCTCGCGGAACTCGGCGTCGACGCGGGCGAGGATGTCGTCGGGCGTGCCCTGCGCCTGGAGCCGGAGGTCGAGCGTGCCGTAGACCTCGACGGGGGCAAAGGCGCGGACGTCGCTGAAGGCGAGCGGGCTGGCCTGCACGTCGACGTCGAAGGTGAGCGGGCGGTCGGGATCGCCGTAGTCGAGGGCGCCGCTCGCGCGGACGTCGCTGTCGGCGGAGTTGAGGAGGAAGGCGTCGACGCGCGTCTGCGCGGCGGTGAAGGCCCCGGCCCCGGCGAGGCGGACGGGCCCGGCCTCGCCCGTCGTCGGCGCGGGCGGCGTCGCCGTCGCCCACAGCGTATCGAGCGTGCCTTCGAGCCCGTCGGCCCCGCCCGTGGTGAAGTCGAGGATGCGGGCGTGGAGGCCGTCGACGGTGAGGACGGAATCGCGGCGGGGCGAGTAGAACCGGACCTCGGCGGCGGCGCGCGCGATGCGGGCCTCGTCGATGAAAACGGTGAAGCCGGGTGACGTGGCCGTGGTGTCGGCGGCGTCGGCCGGGGCGAGGAGGCGGGCGACGTTCCACGTCGAGTCCGCGTCCTGCCGGGCGTAGACGGCGAGGCCGGCGGCGTACACCTCGCCGACCGAGAGCCGCTTGTCGAGGAGCGTCGTGAGGTTGTAGTCGATCTCGACCGTGTCGAGCGTGATCACCGTCTCGCCGCGCTCGCTGATTTCGAGCCCGATCAGGTACGCACCCGTGAGGAAGTTGCCGTCGATGCGCTCGACGGAGACCGTGGCGCTGTCGGAGAGGAGGCCGCGGATCTGGTCGACGGCGATGTTCTCCACCTTCTGCCGCCCGAATTCCGTCTGCAGCAGGAGCACGACGAGGAGGACGAGCCCGAGCACGACGGCGAGCGCGATGAGCAGGCCGCGCCCGATGCCCCGCAGCACGCGCTGCCACCGGGCCCGCTCGCGCTCGCGCTGCGGCTCCGGATCGGGCTCCGGCATCGGGCTGTCTCGGGTGTAGACGTCGGCCATCGGGGCGCCCCGGTCAGAAGGTCTGACCGATCGTGAGGTGGAGGTGGATGCGGTTGGACTCGGGGATGCCCCAGAACGAGTTCGTGGGGGTGTCGCGGACGGCCGCTTCGAGCTGCTCGCGCGTCACGTCGGCGCCGAAGTCTTGAATCGTCTTCCCAATCGCGTCGGCGATGTCCTGCGGCGAGCGGAGGTCGAAGAACGACGGGTTCAGCTTGTACCCGACGGCGAAGCGGAGAGCACCGACGGGCGTGGCGAACGAGAACCCGCCGCCGACGGCGTAGAACAGCCGCTCGGGGTCGCCGTAGGTGTCTTCGAGGAGGAAGGCGCCGGGGGAGCCGGAGAGGTCGAACCGCTCGTTCTGCGTCGAGACGCTGCCGATGTCGAAGAACGCGAAGGTGCCCCACGTGGGCCCGAGGCCGGGGAACGGCAGCCGGGCCTCGACGGTGCCGACGAGCTTGGTGAGCCCGCCGAGCGCGAAGTAGCGTTCGGCGGTGTACGTCGTGTCTACGACGACATCGTCCTCGATGACCTGCTCCTCGACGAGGTCGAGCACTTTGGGGCCGAGGAGGCCGTTGCCCCAGCCGCGCACGTCGCCCGTGCCGCCGCCGAGGAAGAGCGAGCTGCGCAGGCGGAGCAACTCGCTGAACGCCTCGCCCTCGTCGGGGAGGCTCTGGCCGAAGGGGAAGAGCCGCCCGCCGGTCACACGCGCGAGCAGCCCGATGCGGTCGGTGAGCGGGTAGAAGCCCGTCGCGGTGAGGCTGGCACGGCCGTACTCCACCGAGCTGAGCGCCGGCGGCCCGGCGACCTCGACGCTGGGTCGGAAGATGTAGCCGAGCTGCGGGTCGAGGTCGTTGTCCACGTTGCCGTACGTCGCCGTGAGCCCGAGCGTGTTCCGGTTGATCACGCCGAGCTCGACGGCGTCCTCCTGCAGCGACTCGATGAAGCCGGTCTGCGTGTCGTCCGAGGTGCCGAACCGGTAGTCCTGCACGTCCCGCGACTCGAACCCGAACTGGAGCGAGGCCGTCTTGAGCTGCTCGAGCTCGTAGAGGAGCGTCGCGTTCCCGCCGAACGACGTGGACTTGTCGAACTCGTCGTCGCGGTACTCGGCGAAGGGGGAGCCGAGGAGGGCGAGGCGGCGGTTGAGGAAGTACGGCTGGCGAAGCGAGACGGAGGCGCGGTAGAGCACGGACGGCTGCGTCACGAACGAGCCGAAGCCGGTGTTGGCGAGCGTCGAGGCCGTGAACGTCCGCGCGCCGCCGAAGAAGTTGCGGTGGGTCCACTGCGCCTGCCCCGTGAGGCCGGCCTCGGAGAGGTAGCCGGCCTGCGCCGTGATGATGCGCGGGTCGCCCTCGCGCACGCGGAGGCGGACGACGACCGTCGAGTCCTCGGGCTGCTCCTCGGGCACGTCGGCGAGGGCGATCTGGAAGAGGTTCAGCCCGAACACCTCGCGCTGCCCCTCGATCAGCTTGCTCGCCGAGAACCGGTCGCCGACGCGGAACGGGAGCTCGCGGCGCACGACGGTGGAGCTGACGGACTCGGCCCCCTCGATCTGGATCTCGCTGACCCGGCCGCGCGGGCCCGGCCGGACCCCGATCACGACGTCGGCCCGGTTGCGGAGGGAGTCGACCTGGGAGACGGCGATGACGTCGGCGAAGGCGTAGCCCTGGTCGCGGACCCAGCCGAGCGTCCGGCTCTCGAGCTGGAGCAGGGTGAAGTCGTCGAGCCGCGTGCCCTGCTGGAGCGCGATCTCGTCGCGGAAGCCCCGCCAGTCATCGCGCAGCGCCGGCGGGAAGAGGCCGATGGCGGGCTCGTCGTCCGACCCGACGAAGACGAGGCCGTCGAGGAGCAGCGGCGGCCCCTCCTCGACCGTGTAGACGAGGCGGACCGTGTTCTTCGCGGAGTCCAACCGGACGAGCCAGTCGACCTCGGGGAAGAGGAACCCGTTCCGGTTGTAGAACCGCTCCAGCCGAACGACGTCCTTCTGCATCTCGATGGGCGAGAACAGGTGGGTCCCGACCGGGGGGACGAACGGGATAAACGAGAACCGCCGACGGAAGCCGACGAGGGCTCCCATATCCGTGAGGGCGATCTGCTCCTCCAGAAGGGCGGGCTCGAACGTCTGGCTCCCGGAGAACTTGAACTCGATCGCGCGGACCTCCGTCCGGTCGTTGACGAGGTAGAGCGGGGTCTGCGCGGCGGCGGCCCCGGCCCACAGGGCAGCAGCGAGGAGGAGCGCAGTGAAGAGGTGGAGGGGAGAGCGGCGGCGCATGGGCCGGGGCAGCAGCGCGGGATGAGAAGGGAGGACGCTAGCGGTCGGACGTGGGCTGGGATTCCGGCGCGGGCGTGGCGGGCGTGGCGGCCCCGTCACCGGCAGGCGAGGCGGCTCGTTCATCGCGGGGCGCGGCGGTCGGTTCCGCAACGTCGAGCGCGTCTTCGGCCGGGGCGTCGGGGGCGGGGCGTTGCTTCGCCCACAGCGAGCGGAAGAAGTGGCCGAGCCGGCTGCGCGGAGGCTGGTGGCGGTGCTCGTGCAGCCCCGTCATGATCGCTCCGATGATAAGGACGAGGCCGGAGAAATAGACCCAGAAAACGAACGCCAGGAGGAGCCCGAAGATGCCGCCGAGCCCGCCGAGCGCGGCGTCGGTCTCGCCGCTCGCGTAGCGGTTGAAGATGCCGGTGTAGGTGGCGTAGAGGGTGAACCCGTTCTTCGCGATCTCGAACAGCACGGCCGACACGGTGGCGCCGAAGAACGCGCTCCGCGACGGCGGCGACGGCCGGGGGATGAAGTAGAAGAGCTGCACGAACATCAGGAGGGAGATCCCGTACGGCACGAGGATCGACACGACGCGGAGGACGATCCGCCACCCCCGCTTCAGCATGTCCGGGTCGAACCCGATGCGGGCGAGGACGGCCGTGCTCTCCGTGCTGACGTAGTTGATGGCGAACGTGAGCGCGAACGAGAGGAGGAACAGGAGTCCCACCTGCACCACCATCCGGAGGTCGAAGGCGTAGCCGCCGAGGATGGAGCGGTACGTATGCCGGTCGCCGACGGCCGTCGCGATGATGTAGCGGAGGGCGGAGAACAGCGTGATCACGGTGAGGAAGAGGAACACGCCGCCGAAGATCGTGATCGTCGAACTCGCCTCCTGCAGCTGGTAGAGCAGCGTGACGAGGCTCTCGTTCTGCCCCGCCGGCAGGAACGTCCGGAGGTAGCCGGCGACCGTGTCGAACGGGTTCTCCTGCCGCAACACGAGCCCGAAGATGCCCGTCGCGATGAGGATGAGCGGGAGGATCGTGACGAGGACTTTGAAGGCGATGGCCTGCGCCCAGATGAATACGGGCACCTCGTTGGCGCGCTTCCAGATCCCCGCGAGGTAATACCTCACGGCGCCCACGGTCGAGCGCACGACGGGGGGGACGGCAGCGGGCATCGGAGAGGATTCGGGGAAATGGGGGCCGGACACAGTATTCTAATATAGAACGCGCGCCCGGCGTTCGGGCTCAGGAGGACCCAGAGGGCGCGTCGGGCCGCTTCTGCGCCTACGGGGACAGCACGGCGAGCGGTCATGTGGGCTCTCTCCTGCGCGCCGGGGATTTAACGGTTGCATTTCGACGGCCGATGTCAGTATTTACCCTGACCCCTCGATCCGACGTCCCCCGAACGCATGCACCCCGGCGAAGACGACATCATTCGCTGCTCCTTCTGCAACCGCACGGCGCAGGAGGTCACCTCCATGGTCGCCGGGCCCGAGGTGTACATCTGCGACCGCTGCATCCACGACGCCTCCGGCATCGTCCGCGGCGACCTCGTGCTGAGCCCGCCGCCGACGCGGCCGGCCGTTTCGCGGCCCCACCGTCTTACGCCCGGCGAACTGAAGTCGTCGCTCGACGCCTACGTCATCGGGCAGGAGCGCGCCAAGCGCGCCCTCTCCGTCGCCGTCTACAACCACTTCAAGCGGATCGAGGCGTTCGAGTACCTCCACGACCATGACGACGTGGAGCTCGAGAAGTCGAACATCCTCCTCATCGGGCCGACGGGCACGGGCAAGACGCTCCTCGCCCGCACGCTCGCGCGCGTCCTCGACGTCCCGTTCTCGATCTCCGACGCGACGGCGTTGACCGAGGCCGGCTACGTCGGCGAGGACGTCGAGTCCATCCTCTCTCACCTCTTGCAAGCGGCCGACTACAACGTCGAGCGGGCGCAGCGCGGCATCGTCTACATCGACGAGATCGACAAGATCGCGCGGAAGTCCGACAACGCGAGCATCACGCGCGACGTCTCGGGCGAGGGCGTGCAGCAGGCGCTCCTCAAGATGCTCGAGGGGACCGTCGCCGGCGTCCCGCCGAAGGGCGGGCGGAAGCACCCCGAGCAGAGCCTGATCTCGTTCGATACCTCGAACGTGCTCTTCATCGTCGGCGGAGCGTTCGACGGGCTGCAGGACGTGATCGCCCGGCGGCTGAGCGCCTCGCAGATCGGCTTCACCGCCGACGCGGCCCGCCGCATCGACAAGAACGACACGTCGATCTTCCGCCACGCCGAGCCCGACGACCTCCTTAAGTTCGGCCTCATCCCGGAGCTCGTCGGCCGGCTCCCCGTGCTCGCCGCGCTCGACCCGCTGACGCCGGAGGCGATGAAGCGGATCCTCACGGACCCGAAGAACGCCCTCGTCAAGCAGTACCAGAAGCTCCTCGCGATGGACGGCGTGGACCTCATCTTCGACGACGAGGCGCTCGACGCGTTCGTGGCCCGCGCCCTTGCGCTCGGG
This sequence comes from Rhodothermales bacterium, assembly GCA_039944855.1. Classification (NCBI taxonomy): domain Bacteria; kingdom Pseudomonadati; phylum Rhodothermota; class Rhodothermia; order Rhodothermales; species Rhodothermales bacterium. The sequence goes on from JBDUXZ010000023.1 coordinate 40,946, forward strand.
ACCGGTGCGCGCGGCCTCCGCAGCGTGATGGAGCAGACGATGCTCGACATCATGTTCGAGTTGCCCGACCTGCGCTCGGTCGGGTCGTGTCGGGTCACGGCGGAGATGGCGTGGGGCACGGCGCCGCCCGTGCTCGAAGAGCGCAAGGCATCGGCGTAAGCGGGGCTCGGGGAACTGATCGAGCGAACGCGCGAGAAAGGCGCACCGCCCACGTTCCAGCCGCCGCATGCCTGTCTTCCCCGACGCATTTCTCGACCGCCTCCGCACCGTCGTTCCGCCGGAGCACCTCGACGCGACGCTGGCGAGCTTCTCGGCTCCGCAGGCGACGGGCTTCCGCGTCAACACGCTGCGCGCCGAGTCCGCCGATGTGATCGCGTCGCTCGAAGCAGAGGGCGTGCACCCCCACGCCGTGGACGGTCTGCCGGACGGCTACTGGGTACCGGCGGAGCAGCGCGCCGCGCTCCTCGCGTCGGCGGCGTACGCCGAGGATCGGATCTATGTACAGAACCTTGCCAGCCAGCTCCCGCCCGTCGTCCTCGACCCGCAGCCGGGCGAGCGCGTGCTCGACCTTTGCGCCGCGCCGGGGAGCAAGACGCGGCAGCTTGCCTGTCTGATGCACGACGAGGGCGAGATCGCGGCCGTGGAATCCGTGCGTGGCCGGTTCTTCAAGCTGCGCGCGAACCTCGAGGCGCAGGGGACGACGATCGTCCGCACCTTCCACCGCGACGGCGCGACCGTCTGGCACCACCGCCCCGAGCACTTCGACCGCGTCCTCCTCGACGCGCCGTGCTCCACGGAGGGCCGCTTCCGCACGGATGAGCCGGAGACGTTCGCATACTGGAGCGAGCGGAAGGTGAAGGAAATGGCGCGGAAGCAGAAGAAGCTGCTGTTCTCTGCGATCCAGTCGCTGCGGCCGGGCGGGACGCTCGTCTACTCGACGTGCACGTTCGCGCCCGAGGAGAACGAGGTCGCGCTGGAACGGATGCTGCGGAAGTTCGACGGCCGCGTGGAGGCCGTCCCGGTTGTCCTCCCGCCGAGTGGCCGAGTGCAGCCCGCGCTCGCCGAGTGGAAGGGGAAGCCGTTGGAGCGCGCGGGTGAGGCGCGCCGCCTGCTGCCGACGGAGACGATGGAGGCCTTCTTCGTCGCCAAGCTCGTCAAGCACGAGAGCACGCTGCCCGAACGTCGGTGAGCGCGGCATAAAAAAGCGGCGGGCCCCCGTTTGGGAGCCCGCTACCTGCCGACGAGGTCGAAGTCGCGCTCAATTGAAATAGAAGCGGACGAAGACGGAGCCGATGGTGTTGATGGAGGAGAGGTCCAGGTCGAGGTCCTCGCCATCGGACTCCAGACCGTACGATTGGTAGAGGAAGCCCGCTTCGCCTCCCAAGCTGAACCGCGACGAGAAGTAGTGCTCGCCTCCGACAACAGGCCCGATGCCAAGCACCGAGCGCGAGAACTCGTCATCGCCGAAGGGGGACTCGTCCTTCTCCGTGGACCGGGTGTATTGGAGTCGCCCCCCTGCATAGAACACGAAGGAGCCGTCGGAGAGCAGCTTCATGAGCCCCACGCCGGTGCGGAATTGGGTCGACGTCTGGCTGAAATCGCCGTCGCCTCCACCCGATGAAGCGCGGCCGAATCCGATCTCCGGCTCGATGCGGAAGGAGGTGCCGACGTTGATCGGCACGAGGAGCGTAGCGCCTGAAGAGAGGGCGCCGTTCTCCAGAAACGTCGCGGAAGCGAGGTTGCTCAGCAGATCGTTGACGCGTACGCCAATACCCCACTGCGTCCCTGCACGGGCTTGCTGTGCGTGGAGCGGCGCGGCGAAGAGGAGAAGACAGAGCGGAAGGAAGCGCATGGGCCGTTCGGGTTGATGAATGAGGGTGTCCAGAGACAGAATAACGGCGGGAATATACAGGGGCCTGGAATCAGAAAGCCTCGGGAGCAGTCCATCGTACCGAGACCAAACGGAAAAAAAGCGGCGGACCCCCGCTCGGGAGCCCGCCGCTTTGTGCTCAGGAGAGCGGTGCCGCTAGCGCAGCAGCGTCATCCGCCGCGTCTCGGCGAACTGCTCGCCCGCGACGCGGACGAGGTAGACGCCCGACGCCAGCGCGCGCCCGTCGACCTCGAAGGTGTGGCGCGTGCCGCCGGCGAGGACGCCGTCGTGGAGCGTGGCGACGGTCCGGCCCATCACGTCGTAGACGGCGACGGTGACGGCCTGCGCCTCGGCGACTTCGAGCGTGAACTGCGCCCGATCCGCGAACGGGTTCGGGAACGCCGACGAGAGGGCGTAGCCGTTCGGGAGCACGTCGCTCTCGCTCGCCACCGGGAAGACGCCCGGCGGGAGGTCGAACGCCTCGGTGCCGTCGGAACGGCTGGCGGACGTGCCCTGGTCGGCGCTGAAGCCGAGCCCGCGCTTGGCGAAGGCGCGCCAGATGATGTCCGAGTACGCGCCGTCGTAGGTGAGCGTGTCAGCCATCAGGATGGCGTCGCGGCCGTCGACGAAGCCGGGGCCGCAGGGCTGCATCTTCATCCCCTCGGTGACGAGCGTGAGGGCGATGTTGTTACCGGCGGTGCCGTTGATGAGGTCGGCGTCGAAGCCCTCCTCATCGATGAGGCCCCACGTCATCTCCCACAGCATGGCGGCCCAGACCGAGCCGACGCCGTGCGGGATGGCTTCGCCCTGGATGTCGTTGTAGGTGTGCGGGTTGAGGCCCATGTCCGTGCTGTAACGGAAGGTCCGGATGCCTCCCCCGTCGATGCCTTCGTACTGGAGGTAGGTCCCGATGCCGCGGCCGGTCTCGCCTTCGTCCCCTTCGTTCATCGTGAGCGCGAGGCCGTAGTAGTCGCTCCAGCCCTCGCCCATCTGCTCGTCGCCCGTGAGGCAGCCAGCCGAAGAGGGGCCGCCCGTGAGGCGGTTGGAGATGCCGTGGCCGTACTCGTGTACGATCACGCCCGCATCGAGGTCGCTGTCACGGTTGAGCGCGCTGCGGACGTAGCCCTCGGCGGGCTCGTTGTCGAACAGGAGCTGGCCCGTGCTCTGCGCCACGAAGGCGGAGGGGATGACGAGGTCGTTGAGGTCGAACGGCAGGTCCGCCTGGTTCGCGCTCATGTTGAGGATGTCCTCAGGCGACCCCGTTTCACCGGCTCCGTTGCGGGAGTTGTTGTGGATGATGACAGCGATCGCGCCGGCCTCCTGCGCGTTCCACGCCTTCAGTGCGAAGGGGCAGTCGCCGCGCTCGACGAGGGCGATCTTGCCTTCAACCTCATCGGGATTGAAGAACTCCTCGCAGGCGCGGTCCGCCAGGTCGAGGTCGGGTTCGCCGCCGGGGTAGTCGCCGCCGTCGCCGGTCTCGGCCACGATGATCTCGGTCGCGGGGAAGTCCACGGGGAAGGGCTGGCCGAATTGGGCGGTGCCGACCGCGTACACGCCGGCGATGCCGCCGGGCGCTACAATCGTGAGGCCGCCGCTACCGGTCCACTGGAACATCTGCATCCGCGGGCGGGAGCCGTCCGGCGGCGTGGAGAAGTTCGCGTTGTTCGTGCCGCTGCCGTCCTGCGCCTCGGCGCGGACGTAGTCGTTGCCGACCCCTGCAGCGGTGAAGTTCTCCGCCTGGAAGTTGCCCGCCGCTTCGTCGAAGCCGGCGGCGACGAGGACGTCGTGGACAATGTTGTTCCAGTAGAAGAGGTTCGTGATCGCGGCGTCCTCGTAGTCCACAGGCGTCTGGTTTTCGAGATCGACCTCGAAATCGAAGGCGAGGTCTTCGCCGCCGTCCGGGCTGTAGCCGGCGACGTTCGTGCCGGCGCGGTCCTCGTAGGCGTGGACGTTGTTGCCGCGCGTGGTCGTGTACTGAGCGTCGGAGTCGTCGTGCCAGCCCAGCGGCGAGGCCGTCGGGTCTTCGGGCGAGACGGCGAGCGAGCGGTCGCCGTGGCTCGGGGACTCGACGGGGTAGGCCCACACGTTGTAGGACGCGCCGCCGCTGCGGGCGCCGACGAACGGGCTCGCGGCGATCGGGCGGTAGTCGGCGGGCGCGGCGTCCTCGGCGATCCACTCGTCGTGGACGGTCCAGTCGATCTGGTCGAGGACGGCGCCGGTCTCGGCGTCGACCCGGAGGCTCCACCAGTGGCGCGCGTCGAGCTGCTCGATCGAGAGGTCCCACGCGAGGCGGAGCGTGCCGTCCTCCTGCACGAAGTAGACGAGCTGGACGGGGATCGCTTCGAGCGATACGCCGGCGTCGCTGAGCAGGAGCTGGTGGCGCTCGTTGGCGGCCCGCAGCACGCTCGGCGCGCTCGTGAGCGCGAGGCCGAGGTGGCGCGCGGCGGCCTCGACGGCGGCCTCGGCCGTGATCGACGGTGCGGGCGCGTTCGCCACGCGGCTCGCGTTCGGCACGAACCGGCTCTTCACGCCGACGACGCGGTTGTCGGTCGTGACGTGGGCGTTGAGCTGGCCGTTGTACACCTCGACGCCGTTGACCTTCTGGCGGAGGTAGACGTGGGTCACGCCGTTGACGCGGCTGACGTACTCGTCGGTGACGGCGACGTCGCCGAGGTCGCCGGCGGCGAGGCCGAGGGCGGCGCGGCTGGCGCGGAGGTGGTCGAGCGCCGTCGTGACGGCGCGGCTCTGGCTCTGGGCCTGGGCCAGCGGCGCGCTCATCGCGAGCGCTACAAGTAGGAGTAAATATTTGTGCATGATCCCGTGGTGTGAGTTGTGTTGGTGGGAATGGCGAATGCCGAGGCCGGCGCTCCGTGGCGAGCGCCGGCCTCGTCTCGGTCTGACTACTTGAGCAAGGTGATGCGCCGCGTCTCGGCGAACTGCTCGCCGGTGACGCGGACGAGGTAGACGCCCGACGCCAGCGCGCGCCCGTCGACCTCGAAGCCGTGGCGCGTGCCCGCGGCGAGGGCGCCGTCGTGGAGCGTGGCGACGGTTCGGCCCATCACGTCGTAGACGGCGACGGTGACGGCCTGCGCCTCAGCGACCTCGAGCGTGAACTGCGCCCGCTCCGCGAACGGGTTCGGGAACAGCTCGCCGAGCGCGTACGGACCCGGTAGCGCCGAGCCGTCCTCATTCGCGACGCCGGCGACGGTCAGCGTCACGGCGATATCCGACACGAGGTTCTCGGGGTCGTTGGAGTAGACCCCGAGCAGCTCTTCGGAGATCTCCTCCGTGATGTCCGTCGCGTCGAACGTGAGCGTGACGACCTGCTCCTCGCCGACTTCGATCGTGCCCGAGGCGGGGTCCGCGCTCAGCCACGAGGCCGGGGCTTCGAGCTGCGAGCCGATCTGCCAGTCGAGGGCGCGCTCGCCGTCGTTCGTGATCGTGATCTCGACGGTGTCGGTCCCGCCCGGCTCGAGGGCGACCGCCACGTCGTCGTCGGAGACGTCGATCGCCGGGGCCGGCGCGAGGGGGTCGATCACGAGGATGCTGCTCTCGACGCAGTCCGTCTCGGTGCCCGGCGCGCAGACCTCGACGTCGACCGCGACGGGGGCCGTGCCGATCACGACGTCATCCACGTACCACCCGTCGTCGCTGACGCTGACGTCGGTGGCGAAGCGGAAGCGGATGAGCACGTCTTGGCCCACGTAATCGCCGAGGTCAGCGATCGTCGTGATGAAGCCGGAGCTGGCGCCGGAGAAGGCCATGCGGCCGCCGATCGGGCTGCTGAAGCTCGTGCTGATCGTGCTGTTGTAGCCGTTTTCGGTCATCGCGTCGCCGAGGTCCTCCCACGTCGCGCCGTCGTCCGTCGAGATCTCGACGACACCGCCGTCGAAGTTGGTCTCGGAGTCGTAACGGTGCGTGAAGCGGAGCTCCGCGTCGTCGTCGAGCGCGAGGGCTTCGGCGAAGAAGAGGTACTGGTCGGTGACGGAGGCGATGTCGTCGGCGAACCAACCGGCCGAGCCGCCCTCGCCGTTGCCGTCGCCGAGCGTCCAGTCGATGGTGCCTGCGCCGCGCTCGACGGTCCAGTTATCCGAGCCTTCCTCCATGTCGTCGTCGAAGAAGATCTGCGCCGTGGCGTCGGCGTTCGCGAGGAGGCGGAACGTGCGCACCGTCTCCGAGCCCGTCGCGGCGTCGAAGGCGGGGAACGACACGACGCCGTCGGCGAAGGTGCCGCCGTCGCTGGCCGAGCCGCCGACGTAGATGGCGTCGTCGGGGACGGGGGCGGACATCACCACGTTCGAGACCTCGTCGCGCGCCGTCCCATTGCTGAAGGTGAGGGTGTAGTCGATGAACTCGAAGTTGTTGACGGGGTCCGGCGTGGCTTCGAGGAAGACGAAGCGGCCGAGGCCCGGCGGGAGGTCGAAGCTCTCGACTTCGTCGCCGGTGGAGTTGGGGCTGCCCTGGCTGGCGCCGAAGCCGATGCCGCGCTTGGCGAAGGCCTCCCAGATCGCCACATTGTTGGCCCCGTCGTAGAGCGCTTCGTCGGCGGCGAGGATCGCGTCGCGGCCGGTGACGAAGCCGGGCGAGCACGGCTGCATCTTGAGCGCCTCGGTGATGAGGGCGAGGGCGACGTTGTTGCCGCCCGTGCCCGCGATGAGGTCGGGGTCGAAGCCGTGGATGTCGATGAGATTCCACGTCATCTCCCACACCGCCGTGGCCCACATGAAGCCGACGCCGTGGGGCACGGCGAGCCCGCCGATGTCACCGTACGTGAAGGCGTTGACGCCCATGTCGGTGGAGTAGCGGGCGGGGCGGATGCCGGGGCCCGTGATGGGCTGGTTCAGCGCGTAGGTCCCGATGCCACGGCCGGTCTCCGCGACGTCGCCTTCCTGGATCGACATGATGAGGCCGTACCAGTCGCTCCAGCCCTCGCCCATCTGCTCGCTGTTCGTGAGGCAGTTGTCGGTGCTGGGGCCGCCGGTGATGCGGATGGAGATGCCGTGGCCGACCTCGTGCGCGATGATGCCGTTGTCGAAGTCGCCGTCGCGCTGGGGGTTCGAGGTGTTCCAGAGGTACATCTCGATGCGGGAGATGCCCCCGTCGGGCGAGCGGAAGTAGCGGGCGTTGTTGAGGTCGCTGCCGTCCTGCCCTTCTGCGCGGAGGGCGTCGCCACCCAGGCCGCCATTCTCGAAGTTGTTTTCCTGGAAGTTGCCCGCGGCCTCGTCGAACCCGTACTGGTACATCACGTCGTGGATGAGGTTGTTCCAGTAGAACAGGTTCGTGACGGCGGCCGGGCGGTAGGCGCTGGGCTGCATCATGAAGTCGAGCTCGAAGTCGAACTCGAGGGCCTCACCGCCGTCGGGCTCGGCATTCGTGCCGTTGGGGCCGCCGTTGCCGCTGGCGTCGACGTAGGCCCACGTGTTGTTGCCGCGCGTCTTGGTGTACTGCGTGTCGCCGGTGTCGTGCCAGCCCAGCGGGGAGGCGATGGGGTCGGCGGGGTCGGTGACGAGCGTGCGGCCTCCGAAGCTCGGGCTCTCGAACGGGCTGTCGAAGACGCGGTAGCTGCCGCCGCCGCCGAGCCGGCCGGAGCGGACGTTCTCTGCCGTGGCGAGGGGCCCGTAGGCGTCCGTCGAGGCGAGCGGCGCGAGGTCAACGACCGCGCTGGCGGCAGCGCCATCGGGCATGCCCCAGTGATCGTGGACCACCTGGTCCCACTGCAGCAGCACCTCGCCGGTGGCTGCGTCGACGCGGACGGTCCAGACATGCTCCTTCTGTTCGATCTCGACGTCCCACGCGAGGACGGCGTCTTTCACTTCGACGGGGTGGTAGACGAGCTTGGCCGGGATCGGCGCGAGCGAAACGCCGCCGCCGGAGAACGTCGTGGCGCGGGCGGCGCCGGTCGCGCGGCTCTGCACCGCGAGGGGCTCGGTGAACGTGAGGCCGAGGTGGCCCACAGCCGTCGCCACCGCGCTCTCCGCCGAAAGCGAGGGGGAGGCCGACCGCTGCGTGGTCCCGAGTGTGGGGTTGAACGCGCCCCCGGCGAGGAGCATGCTGCCGTCGCGCTTCACGTTGACCGTGATCCGCGCGTCGGCGACCTCGATGCCGCCCCGATGCTGCTGGAAGTAGACGTGGGTGACACCACTTCGCTTGCTCGTGTACGCATCGGTGACGACGGCCTCATCGAGAGCGGTGCCCGTGATGCCGAACTGATCGGCGTGCTGCTGGAGGTACTGGCGGGCCGTCTCGATCTGGGCGCTCTGGGCCCAGGCGACCGAGGGGAGGAGGAGCCCAACGAGGAGCAGGAGCAAGCGGTTCATAGAACAGGAGTCTAGGGTGAGAACGTGAAGAGGGCGCGCATCGCACGTCGGAACGCACGGACACCGAGCGAAGCGGCTCTAAATCGTGCACGTCTTACCCCTTGCCTGAGCCACACCACGGCCCCGAATATAGGGCACGGTTTCGCCTCTATAAAGGGCGGATTAAGATATTCCGAATTGTCCGCGATCTAACTCGCGGATGCAGAGCGTAGGCGCTTCCCTACTGCCCACATCGCGCCATGCCTCTTCGGCGGCGGCGCCTTGGAGAAACGGTCCAGCCTCCTGCGCGGCCTACCGGTATCACTCGAGTTCGGGATTCTTCCAGCCGCCATTCTCGATTTCCGATTCCACGACGTAGCCGCCCTCAAGCGCCTGCTCGATCTGCCCCTCGATGTCGACCTCGGCCTGCTCTTCGAGCTCTTCCATCCGGCGCGTGGCCTCGCGCTCGCTCTGTTCGAGCACGACCATCGCCGCGAACCGGCTGCCCTCACTGCTCCCTGCTCCACCCATCGGGGCGATCTGCACGACGCGCCACCCCTCGCGGAGGTCCTTGTTGACCGAGGTGAGCCCTTGCGTGCCGTTGGCTCCCGTGGTGACGATGATGACCTTCTGCGAAACGCTCATAAACGGAGTAGCAAATGGGTGGTGTGGGGTGAGGTCGCCCACGCTGTCGAGGTCCACCCGGTAGCGTAGGGAGAGGCTATAAAGCGCTGGAATATAATTAACGGGACCGATGTGGGGGGGCGCTCGCAGCGGTCGCCTATCGGCTCATCGCAGCCGGAATCGTTGCTTCGTGCCGCTCGGCGAGAACGTTCGCCGTCTCGTCCACGACGACGGTGCCGCCGACTTCGATCCGCAGCCGGTCGCCGCCGACGCGGCCGATGGGGAGGGCCTGTGCACCCGTCCCGACGATCGTGTCCTGCACCATCTCGCCGTCGTCGTACGCCGTGGTGAAGACGATCCGGCTCTGCGCTTCGCCGAAGAGCGCGGCGTCGAGCCGGAGCCCGGAGGCGTCGAGCGAGATCTCCGCGCCGAGGCCGTCGAGCGTGCATTCGGCGAGGCAGACGGCGAGGCCGCCGTCGGAGACGTCGTGTGCGCTCTTGACGAGGCCGCTGCGGATCAGGTCCAGCATCGCTCCTTGCACGGCGGCTTCTTCCGCGAGGTCGAGGTGGGGCGCGTCGCCGGTCGTCCGGCCGCGCACGGCGGCGAGGTACTCGGTCCCGCCGATCTCATCTTTGAACTGCCAGCCGTCGGGCGAGAGGAGGAAGACGACGTCGCCCTCGTCGCGGAACGGGATCGTCGTCGCGTCGCGCTCCACGTCCTCGACGAGCCCGAGCATCCCGATCGTCGGCGTGGGGAAGACGGCGCTCTCGGGGTTCTCGTTGTAGAAGCTGACGTTGCCGCCGGTGACGGGCGTGCCGAACGCGCGGCAGGCGTCGCCCATCCCGCCGACGGCTTCGGTGAACTGCCAGTAGACTTCGGGCTTGTACGGGTTGCCGAAGTTGAGGCAGTTGGTGATCGCGAGCGGCTTGCCGCCGGCGCAGACGACGTTCCGCGCCGCCTCGGCCACGGCGATCTGCCCGCCTTTGCGCGGGTTGAGGTAGACGTAGCGCCCGTTGCAGTCGGTCTTGACGGCGAGGCCCTTGTTCGTGTCTTTGATGCGTACGACGGCGGCGTCGCTCGGGCCGGGGCCGACGACGGTGTTCGTGCGGACCGTCGTGTCGTACTGCTCGAACACCCACCGTTTCGACGCGATGTTCGGCGAGGCGAGGAGCTGCTGCAACACGTCGCCCGCATCGTCGGCGCTCACGTCGGGCACGGAGTTCGGGTCGAAGGCGTGGGCGGCGTCGAGGTAGGCCGGCCGCCGCGTCTCGCGGTGGTAGACCGGCGCGCCGCCGCCGAGGACGAGGTGCTCGGCGGGCACGTCGGCGACGAGGTCGCCGTGCCAGTGGACCTTCACCCGGCCGTCATCGGTGACCTCGCCGATGTTCTCCACGTGGAGGTCCCACTTCTCGAACACGCGCTCGACCTCCGCCTCGCGTCCTTTCTCGACGACGAGCAGCATCCGCTCCTGGCTCTCGGAGAGCATCAGCTCGTACGGCGTCATGCCCGACTCGCGCGCCGGCACGCGCTCGAGGTGGAGCACCATGCCCGCCTCGCCCTTCGCGCTCATCTCGCACGACGAGCACGTGATCCCCGCCGCGCCCATGTCCTGAATCCCGACGACCGCGCCCGTGGCGAGCGCTTCGAGCGTCGCTTCGAGCAGGAGCTTCTCCGTGAACGGGTCGCCGACCTGCACGCTCGGCCGCTTGGCCTCGCTGGCTTCGGAGATCTCTTCTGATGCGAACGTCGCGCCGTGGATGCCGTCGCGGCCCGTCGCGCTCCCGACGATGTAGACGGGATTGCCGACGCCCGTCGCGATGGCGCTCGCCGTCTCGCCGACTTTCACGACGCCGACACTCATCGCGTTGACGAGCGGGTTGCCCTCGTACGACGGGTCGAAGTAGACCTCGCCGCCGACGGTCGGGACGCCGAACGAGTTGCCGTAGTCGCCGATGCCGCGCACGACGCCGTCGAAGAGGTAGCGCACGCGGGGGTTGTCGAGCGAGCCGAAGCGGAGAGAGTTGAGGCTCGCGATTGGGCGGGCACCCATCGTGAAGATGTCCCGCTGGATCCCGCCGACGCCCGTCGCCGCACCCTGGTACGGCTCGACGGCGGAGGGGTGGTTGTGGCTCTCGATCTTGAACGCGACGGCGAGCCCGTCGCCGATGTCGACGAGGCCGGCGTTCTCTTCGCCCGCTTCGACGAGGAGCTGCTCGCCCTCGCGCGGTAGCGTCTTCAGCAGGGCGATGGAGTTCTTGTACGAGCAGTGCTCGCTCCACATCACCGAGTAGATCCCAAGCTCGACGAAGGTGGGCGTGCGCCCGAGCGCGTCGAGCACCCACTGGTACTCCTCGTCGGTGAGCCCGTGCTCGCGGGCGAGTTCGATCGTGACGTCGGGTTCGTGGAGGGTAGCGGCGTCGGACATGGTGGGGCGTGGTGGAATGACGTAGGGGCGACCGGCCGGTCGCCCCTACCGAGGGCGGTGCAGAAAAATACGGCGCATCGCCGGTGCCGGGGAGAATCAGCGCACGAGCGTCACGCGGCGCTCGACGGTGCGCTCGCCCGCCGTCGCGCGGACCACGTACGTCCCGTCGGCGAGGCCGGCGGCGTCGAGCGTGAACGGGTGCGCGCGGCCGCTCGGCAGGATTCCGCGATGCAGCGTCGCCACGCGGCGGCCGTTCGTGCTGAACACCTCAATGGCTACGTCCTGCGGGCTCGCGAGCGTGAGCGTCAGCGTGGTCGCGTCGGCGAAGGGGTTGGGGAACGCGGCGTCGAGCGCGAGCGCCGCCGGCTGCGTGTCCTCTTCGTTGGCGGTCGCGTTCACGATGTTCATCCGCCACCCCATCTGTTGGTGGATGGCGCACTGGTAGTAGAGCAGGCCCGGCGCCGTCATCGGGACGGTGAAGACGAGCTGCTCGTTGCCCGTAGCGCCGCTGTTCGTCACGCCGTCGGTGAACTCGCCCGCGCCGCCGCCGCTCGCGCTCGTCGAGAGGTAGAACGGGTGGATGGCGGAGACGCTGTTCATCTGGAAGACGTAGGTCTGCCCGCGCGTCAGCGTCAGCTCTTGCCCTTGCACGCCGTCGAGGGCGTACACCTCGAAGCGGGCGCTGGGGTTGGGGTGGTTGGTGTTCGAAACCACGGCGACCTGGAAGGTCGTCTGGGCCTGCGCGACCGGCAGCAACAGGGCGAAGAGGAGCGGGACGAAGACGTAGCGGTGTTTCATGGGCACCTCGCGAGATGAAGGGGAGGGCCAACATAGGCAATCCGCTCCCGCGTGGTGCGACCGCCCCCCGAGCCCATGTCACGAATGGAACGGTGGCGTGCCATGCGCCGGGGCGGGCACTTCTTCTCGGCCCCGCGCAAAAAAGGAGCGCCGGACCCGTCACGGCCCGGCGCTCCCCAGTCACAGCCCGCTCGACCTCTATCCATCACCAGCGTCACCTGGCGCTCTCACGGACTGTTGGGTGCGATACCCGCGAGCGGGCATCTACACGCAGCCAAAACGGCTGATGTGCTGTCATTGTTACGCCGTGCAAACGGCGGACCATTCCCGGCAGCGCCGGGAGCCCCGCCCCCCGATACGAAAGGGTGTGGGAGTATGGAGGTATGGAAGTGTCTCTTCCGCTCGCGTTGCGAGGCCCCCTCCACCCCCACGCTCCCCTCGCCTATACACAAAGGCGGACGCCGGCCTCCCTCCCACGAAGAGACCGGCGTCCTGTCTGGCTATACCGGGAGGTACAGCGCAGGTATGGTGCAGACAGTTAGCGGACGACCGCCACCTTCTGCGTTGCCGTCGCCGTGTCGGTGGTGAGGCGGACGAAGTAGACCCCCGTCGGCAGCGACGCGGCGTCGAAGCGGACCGTCGTGGTGCCGGCTGCCTGCGGGCCGGCGGCGAGCACGGCGACTTCGCGGCCGAGCATGTCGTAGACGGCGAGCGTGGCCGTCTCGGCGCGGCCGAGCTCGAACGTCACCGTGGCGGACTCCGCGAGCGGGTTCGGATAGACCGACGCCAGGCCGAAGCCCGTCGGCGCAGCGTTGCTCTCGTTCGGGACGGCCGGGCCGCTGAGGTACCCGTTCGTCGCGAGGACGGACCAGCCGGCCAGCCACGTGGCCTCGCCCGGCGCGAAGGCGCCGAGGTAGTCGACCGCCGTGAAGAAGTCGTCGGCGCCGTCATCGTCGAGCGCGTCGAAGCCGAAGCTGGCGGCGTTGACGACCGGGCTGCTCGCCGTCGGGCGGGGGTCGAGGTCGGAGCCGCGGGCGCGGCCGGAGAGGTTGACGAGCTGCGGATCGGAGAAGAGGTTCGAGGCCCCGATCAGGGTCTCGATTTCCGACTGGCGCGCGGGCGTGTTGTCGCTGTCGTCGTTGACGATCGCGGCGAACGTGGTGCCGTCGCCGAAGCCGAAGAAGTAGTTGTTCCGGATCGTGAGGTCGTCGGCCTCGGTGTTCTGGCCGAACCGGTTCTCCGTGTCCTCGCCGCTGGAGAGGGCCTCGAGGTCGAGCGCGGACTGGGGGAAGTCGACGAGGATCGAGTTGTAGATCTTGCCGCCGGTGTTGTCGCGGAGCTGGAGCGCGGCGGAGTTGCCCTCCTCGCCGAGCTGCGTGATGTCGGCGTCCTCGCCGGCCCCGATGCAGGTGATGTTGGAGTAGATCGGGATCGAGAACGGCGTCGCATCCTCGCCGCCGAGGCTGGAGACGCCGCCGTCGTTCTCGAAGCAGCGGCCGGCGTCGGCGCCGGGGGTGTTGAGCGAGAGGCCGAACTGGAAGCGGCCCCGGAAGCCGCGGTCGGTGTCGAACGTGTCGTCGCCCGAGAAGGCGCCGACGAGGTACTTCGCGCTCACGGTCCCGCCGAAGAACTCGAAATTGTCGTCGGAGTTGGCGAAGACCTCGACGTACTCGACCGTCGTCCCACGGCCGACGGCGCCGAAGGTGATGCCGTTGATCTCGCTGTCGGTCTCGAACCCGAAGCCGCCGTGGCGGACGGAGACGTAGCGGAGGATGCCCGAGCTGTCCTCGTCGTCGCAGACGAAGCCGGGCGAGCCGTCGCAGCCGAAGCGGGTGTCGTCGGAGGGCGGGATGCCTTCGATGTTGGTGACGCCCGGCGTGGCGTTCGTCGTGGCGCGGCCGAGGAGGATGAGGCCGCCCCAGAGCGCGCGGTCGAACTCGTCGAGGTCCGTGGCGATGGAGACGTTGTCGGCCTCGGCCGTCATGATGATCGGGGCGTCAGACCGGCCGTCGGCGATGAGGTCGGCGTCGACCATCACGACGAGGCCCGAGGCGAGGTCACCCGTCGCGGGGGAGGGCACGGCCCGGCCTTTGATGATGGTGCCGGGCTGGATCGTGAGCGTGACGTTCGGGCGGACGTAGATGAGGCCGTCGAGGAGGTAGACGTTGTCGGCGGTCCAAGTCGTGTTGGCCGCGACGTCGTTCGTGACGGTGACGGTGGGCGCTTGCGCGGAGGCGCGCGGGGCGAGCATGAGGAGGCTCAGCAGCGCGAGGAGGGGGGCGGTAGAGAGTCGCATGGTGGTCGGCTGGAGGTAGCGGGTGAAGGGAGGAGAGCGGGAAGGGGTCAGGGGCCCGAAACGGAGCCGTGGATCGACGGGGCGGGCACGGCCGGAGCGGCGGGGCCAGAGATGCCGAAGCCGGGCGAGAACGTGATGCCGATCGAGAAGCTGGTGCCCGGGTTGTATTCGAGGAAGGGGACGACGTCCTGGTCGATGTCGTAAACCTCGCGGTACGACGAGTTGAGGACGTTCTTCGCCGTCGCCTTGACGACGAACCGGTCGAAGAACTCCTGCGAGACGACGAAGTCGAGCTGGGGCGCGGACGCCTCGTACACGTCGGGGAGCGGGTTGCCGACGCGCGAGAGCCGGCGGCCGGCGACGTTGAAAAAGACGCTCGCCGTCGTGCCCCGCGCGAAGTCCTCGTACGAAAGGTTGGCGTTGAAGAGGTAGGGCGACTGGCCCTGGAGGTCGCGCGTGTCGTCGGCGCCGGGGTCGACGGCGCGGCGTGCGGCGAGTTCGCGCTCGGTGATCGTGATGCTGGACTGCGCAACGGAGAGGTTCGCCCCGAGAGAGAGCCGCTCGCCGAGGACGCCGCCGAGCCCGAACGAACGGAGCGGCTGACGGAGCTCGAACTCGGCTCCGAGCACCTGTGCCTGCTCCACGTTCGCGAACGACGTCGAGCCGTTCTCGGGGTCGATGATCACGCGCTCGATGGGGTTCGCGAGGTCCTTGTAATACCCGCTCACGGCGAGGACGCGGCCGGGGCCGTTGAACCACTCCCAGCGGAGGTCGAGGTTCGTGATCAGCGTCCGCTCGAGGGCGGGGTTCCCGATGAGCGCGCCGTCGGAGGCGAAGTCGAACGTGGCGACGGGGGCGACCTCGCGGAACGTCGGCCGCGCGAGCGTCCGCGTGGCGGCGGCCCGGAGGTTCATGTCGTCGGAGAGCGCGTAGACGAGGTTCAGCGCCGGGAGCAGGTCGTTGTACGTGCGGTCGGTGCCGAGGAAGTACTGCCCGTCGATCGTCACGACGGAGTCGGCCGGCGTGTCGTCCTGCGCGAGAGCGCCGGTGGCGACCATGAGGCTCGACCCCTCGTAGCGCGCACCGACGATCGCGCGGAGCCGGCCGAGCGGGACCTCGATCATGGCGTACCCGGCCCCCACGTCGAAGGCGCCGCTGTAGCTGTTCTGGTCGCGCGTGGCGTCGATGAGGAAGTGGCCGAACTCGTAGCGGTCCGGCACGCCGTCGCCGTCCTGATCCCGCGTGCTCACGATGCCGACGTTGCCCGGCGCGAGGTACGCCGCGATCGAGTCGCCGCTGACCCCGCCGAGCTGGGCCGTCCGGTTGTTGAGCTGGTAGAAGAAGAACCGCTCGTTGTATGCGCGGTCCGTTTGCTCCACGAGGCCGCCCACTTTGACTTCGGCGCCGCGGCCGAGGAAGCGGAAGGGCACCGTCACGTCGACGGCCCCGCTGCCGAGGGTCTCGTCGAGGTCGCGGAAGTAGCGCTGGGGTCCGGGCGGCGTCCCGCTCGCGGTGAACACCTCCGACACGTTGCCGTCCTCGTCGGTGCGCTCCTGCGTGCGGACGGCGAAGAAGCGGAGGTCGGGCTGGTCGAGCCGCGTGTTCGAGTAGTTCCCGCGCCACGCCACCTCGGCCCCGCCGAGGCGGGGGATGTTATGGCGGCCCCGAAGCTGCGCCGAGGCCAGCGTCCGCTCCTCGTACCCCGCCACCTGGTCCACGACGCGGGCGCCGTTCGAGAGGATGTTGTCGACGCCGTCGAGCACGCGCGCCTCCGACTCCGTGGTGTGGGAGAAGAGCGTGTTGAGGTTGAACTCGTTGTAGGCCCCGAGGCGGAAGGCGACGTTCGCGAGCCCGCCGAGCTTCGCCTCGCGCGTCGAGCGCCGGTCCGTGCGCACCGTCGTCGTATCGACCGAGAACGCGCCCGTCGGGTTGCCCGCGTCGTCGCTGAGGCCCTGAACTTCGATGCGGCCGAGCGTGCCCTCGTCGTAATAGCTCACGCCCTGGTCGGCCGTCGCGCTGACGACAAAGCCGAGGAGGTTGCGGCCGAGCGGGATCTGGTTGCCCACCGTCAGCCCGAAGCTCCCGTTCAGCGGGAGGGTCCCCTCGACCGGGGCGATCTGCGCCGGGAGCGCGTTCGAGAGGTCGTTGAGGCGCTGCGAGGCGGCGGCGTTGTCGCGCACGAGCACCTGCGCTCCGTCGGGCCCCTCAACGAGGGAAGTCGGGGCGAGGAAATCCTCGCGCCCTGTGTTCGAGAGAAGGTCCGGCATGGCGAGGGCGCCTGCGCCGAAGCGGAACGGGCTCGCGCCCTGCACGGGATCGACGAGGTACGCATCGCCCGGAAGGGCCTGGGACGTGAAGCCGGTCGAGGCGGAGAACGAAGCGGAGAACGCGCCGGGGAACGACTTCGTCGAGATGTCGACGAGGCCGCCGGAGAAGCTGCCGGGCTTGTCCGGCGTGAAGGTCTTCAGCGTGACGATGTTCTCGAGGAAGCTCGACGGGAAGAGGTCGAACTGTACGGCGCGGCGGTCGGGGTCGGCCGTCGGGAGGACGGCGCCGTTGAGTTGGGTGTTGGCGTAGCGGTCGCCGAGGCCGCGGACGAACACGTACTGCCCGCCCTGCACGGACGCGCCGGTGACGCGCTCCATGGCGTCGGCGGCGTCGGAGGAGCCGCTCTTCGAGATCGTCTCGGCCGAGATCGCGTCGCTGACGGCGGCGGACTTCTGGCGGTCTTTGAGGAGGGCCGCCTCGTTGTTGCGGATCGCCTCGGCCTCGACGACGACCTCCCCGCCTTCGAGTTCGAGCGCCTGCTCGGAGAGCGCGAGGTCGATCGTCGTCGTCGCGCCGCTCGTGACGGTGACGCCGGTGACGCGCTGCGTGTCGTAGCCGAGGTAGGAGAAGACGAGGTCGTAGGTGCCGGCGGGCACACGCGCGATGCGGTAGTCGCCGTCGAGCCCGGTGGCGCCGCCGAAGCCCGTTCCGTCGACGAGCACGTTGACGCCGATGAGCGTCTCGCCCGTCTCGCCGTCCACGACGACGCCGGCGACCGTGCCGGTCTGGGCGAGGGCGGCCGGAGCCGCGGCGGCGAGGAAGAGGAGGAGCCCGAGCCGGATCGGCGGGCGGACGGTGCGTAACAAACGCACGGGTGACGCGGTAGGGAGGGCCATGGGGGAGGGTTGTTCAGTGGGAGGGAGCGCAGTGGGAGCCCCTCTCCCATCGCTCGGCCGCAACCTAGCCGCCCGGCATTACGACGCTGTTAGCACGCCGTTACCGTAGTGTTACCCGCTCCGTCTTCACCGGCCGTTCACGTCCGCTTGGTCCGGCGTATCGTGGGATGTTGAGGCCCGGTGCAACTTTTCGCGGGGCCGGGCTTTCCGAACCCTCGTTCCAACAGATTTCCCTTGGCCACCCCCTCCCTCCGCACCTACGGCATCCTCCTCTCGCTCTGGCTGATGGTGTTCACCGCCGCCAGTCAGACGATCATCGTCACCCCGATCCTCCCGCTCATCGGCGACGAACTCGGCGTGGCGGAGGCGCTGCTCGGGCTCCTCGTGACGGTGTACTCCCTCGCCCTCGCCGTCGCGGCCGTGGTGATGGGGCCGATCTCGGACCGGATCGGGCGGCGGCAGGTGCTCCTCATCGGCTCGGGCACGCTCGCGGTGATGCTGCTCCTCCACGGCCTCGTGCAGACGTTCACGGGGCTCCTCTTCGTCCGCGCGCTCGCGGGCGCGGCGGGCGGGATGCTCAGCGGCGCCGCCGTCTCCTACGTCGGCGACTACTTCCCGTACGAGCGGCGCGGGTGGGCGACGGGCTGGGTGATGAGCGGCGTCGCGTTCGGCCTCGTCATCGGCATCCCGCTCGGGCGTGTGCTCGCCGCGGCGTCGAGCTTCCGCATGCCGTTTCTCGCGTTCTCCGCCCTCATGGCCGCCGCGTTCGTGCTGATCTGGCGCGTCGTCCCACAGCCCGACGTCGAACTCGACCCGAACCGCGTGACGGTCATGGGCTCGCTGCGCCGCTACCGCGACCTGCTGAAGGTGCCGTCGGTGCGCGTGGCGTCACTGACGTTCTTCCTGATGTACCTCAGCCTGAGCCTGCTCATCGTCTACCTCCCGCAGTGGCTCACGGCGAACTTCGCCCTCGGCATCGAACTGTTCGGCCGGCCGCTGCAGATCGCGGGCGCTGACATCGACTTCATCGCGACGCTGTTCCTCGTCGGTGGGACGGCGAGTGTGCTGACGGGGCCGGCGGCGGGCACGCTCTCGGACCGGATCGGGCGGAAGCCGTTGATTCTGGCGTCGTGCTTCGGGTTAGCCGTGGTGACGGCGGGGCTGACGTTCGCCGTGACGGAGCGGTGGGTGGCCTACCCGCTCTATATCGCCATCATGGGCCTGTTCTCGATGCGGATGTCGCCGCTGCAGGCGCTCCTGACGGCGCTCGTGCCGGACCGGCTGCGGGGCACGCTGATGTCGCTCGCGATCGCCTTCGGGCAGGTCGGCACCGGCATCGGTGCGAGCATCGCGGGGCTGGCGTACGGCGGCTACGGCTACCGTTCGACGACCCTCCTCTCGACGGCGACGATCCTCGTGATGGCGTGGCTCGTGTGGCGCTTCCTCCCCGAGCCGGACAGCCCCGACGCCGTCGCCGCGCAGGCCACGGTCGTGACGGAGATCGCCGAGGTGTGACCGCGTTACAGGTCCCGGACCGCGCGCTCGACGTCGTTCACGTCGTGGATGACGACTTCGGCGCCGGCGGCGAGGAGCGTCTGCCGGTGGGCGTCGGCGGGGAGGTACGGCGGGACGACGCCCACTGCGCGGAGCCCAGCCGCCCGCGCTGCTCTCATGTCATCGACGGTGTCGCCGACGTAGACGGCGTCGGCCGGGGCGATCACGCTCCCGCCGCGCTCGCCGAGTCGTTCGAGGGCGACTTCGAGCGGGTACGGGTCCGGCTTCTCGCGCCCCGCCTGCGTCTCCATCCCCACGACGACGGGGAAGAACCGCGCCCAGCCGAAGCGGTCCAGCGTCCACCGCGCTTCGCGCTCCTGCCGCCCGGTCACGAGCGCGAGGTCGCCCACGCTAGCCAGCCGTTCCAGCGTCGCCGTCTGCATCAGCGGCGGCTCCTCAGCGATCAGTCCGTCCCAGTCCGCGCCCCGGTAGCGGAGGTTAAAGGCGTCCACGACTTCGGCGTACGGCATTTCCACGCCGGCCTCGCGGACGAGCGTGTGCGTGAGCACCCAGTCGTTGTTGTAGCCGCCGCGGTCTTTGTACGCCTGCACGTCGGCGGGTGTCACCGTGCGGCCGGAGAGGGCGGCCGTCGTCTCGATCACGGCGCGGCGGAACGAGCCGGAGACGTCGACGAGCACGCCGTCCATGTCGAAGAGGAAACGCATGAGTCGGGGGTCCGGTGTCGAGGGTCGGCGGGTGTCGGTCCATCAGGCTCTTTCCGACTCCTGACCCCCGACTCCTGACCCTCAACGCACTACGAGTTCATCGTGGCGAGGAACTCGACGTTGCTCTTCGTGCCGCGCATCCGGTCGAGGAGGAAGGTCATGGCCTCGGTCGGGTTCATGTCGGCGAGGAAGCGGCGGAGGATGTGGATCCGCTGCAGCTTCTCTTCGGGAACGAGGAGCTCCTCGCGCCGCGTCCCGCTTTTGAGGATGTCGATGGCGGGGTAGATCCGGCGATTCGCGAGCTCGCGGCTGAGCACGAGCTCCATGTTGCCGGTGCCCTTGAACTCCTCGAAGATCACGTCGTCCATCCGGCTGCCGGTGTCCACGAGCGCCGTCCCGATGATCGTCAGCGAGCCGCCTTCCTCGACGGCGCGGGCGCTGCCGAAGAACCGTTTCGGCCCGCGGAGCGCGCCGGCCTCGAGCCCGCCCGACATCGTCCGGCCCTGCCCGGTGAACACGGCGTTGTGCGCCCGCGCGAGCCGCGTGATCGAGTCGAGCAGGACGACGACGTCGCGCCCGCTCTCGACGAGCCGCTTCGCCTTCTCCAGCACCACGTCCGCCACCTCGACGTGCCGCGCCGCCTCCTCGTCGAAGGTCGAGGCGATGACCTCGCCCTCGACGTTGCGCTCGAAGTCGGTCACTTCCTCGGGCCGCTCGTCGACGAGCAGGATGAGGAGGTGGACGTTGGGGTAGTTCGTCGTGATCGCATTCGCGATCTTCTGGAGGAGGATCGTCTTGCCCGTCTTCGGCTGCGCCACGATGAGCCCGCGCTGGCCCTTCCCGATGGGGCAGAAGAGGTCCATGATCCGCGTCGAGTACTCGTCTGCCGTCGTCTCCAGCCGCAGCGGCTCCTCGGCGAAGAGCGGCGTGAGGTGGTCGAAGTCCACGCGCTCGACGACGGCGTCGGGCTCGCGGTCGTTGATGGAATTGACGCGGATGAGCGCGAAGAAGCGCTGGCCCTCTTTCGGCGGTCGGATCTCGCCGTCGACGGTGTCGCCTTTCTGGAGGCTGAACCGCTTGATCTGCGACGGCGAGACGTAGATGTCGTCGGCGGAGGGGAGGTAGTTGAACTCGGCGGAGCGGAGGAAGCCGTAACCGTCGGGGAGGATTTCGAGCACGCCGACTTTGCGGAGCATCCCTTCGAGCGGCGTCTTCGAGGGGTCGAAGTCGCGCATGTAGGCCGGGTACGCGTCCGAGATAGGCTGCCGACCCCGGTCGCGCCCGCGGCGCTCGGTCCGGCGTGGGCGCTGCTCGCGGGCCTGGGGCGGTGGTGCTGGCTCGGCACGCGGCTCGCTCGGCCTCGGCGCGCGCTCGGCGCCCTTCGGCGCGGCGGACTCGGACTGGCCGGCTTCGGGGCGGCTGGCCTCGGGCCGGCTGCGGCGGAGGCCGCGCGCCGAAGGGCGCCGCTCAGCCACGTCTTCATCGCGGTCGGCGTCGGCGACGGCGTTGGCCTCGAGGATCTGGTAGATCAGGTCCTCTTTGCGGAGGTGCGAGTAGTCCGGGATGTCGAGGTCGCGGGCGATCCGTTGCAGCTCGGCGACCTTTTTGCGCTGAAGGGAGGTGATGTTCATGAGAGGGGCCGGTTACGCACGGCCGGGGGGAATCAGAGAGGGGACGAGGAGAGGGCGAGCGCCCGGAGCCGAAAGGCAGGCTAGGAAGTCGAGCGCGTTCCGAGCGCGGTGCGGGCCGCGGCGACGGTCAGGTGAGATCCGGTAACGAGCAAGCTGTCGGCCGCCCCCGCGTGCCGAACGAACCAGTCGATCCCTTCTCGGACGCCGCCGACGTCGACGACGCGTAGCCCGCGGAGGAGGAGCGCCTCCCGCAATAGACGTAAAGGTACGGCACGGGACGAAGGGAGGGGCACCGGGAGGACGATTACGTCTCCTTCGACCATCCCGTCGGTCATCGCATGGAGGTCTTTGTCGCGCATCGTGCCGAAGAGCACGTGGAGTTGCCCACGCCGGAGCCCCCCTGCGAAAGCGAGCGAGGCCCGCAGCCCATCTGCGTTATGGGCCACATCGCTCAAGATGAGAGGAGTTGCGCAGAGTAATTCACAACGGCCGGTTAATCCGCTATGTTTCCTCACCTTCAAGAGCCCTTCGTAAATCGGTGCCGCGTCATGCGCTGCTGCGGCCACGACGTGTTCCGCCGCACGTACGGCGAGCGCGGCGTTCCACACCTGGTGCCGCCCCGGCAGCCCGATCTCTAACTCCGCGTACGTCCGCATCGGCGTGGTCAAGTCCATGACGAGCCGGTCCGGCTGCACGTCCACGCGGCCCACGTCGACTTCGTCCTGCACGCGCACGAACGTCGCGCCGCGCGCCTCGGCCGTCTCGCGGATCGCCGCCGCGACGCCGTCGCCCTCGGCCGCCGTCAGCAGCGGAACGCCCGGCTTCGCGATGCCCGCCTTCTCCCGCGCCACGGCTTCGAGCGTGTCGCCGAGCAGGTCAGCGTGGTCGAGCCCGATGTGGGTGATGAGCGCGAGGTCAGGCCGGAGCACGTTCGTCGCGTCGAGCCGCCCGCCGAGGCCGACTTCGATGACGGCGAGGTCCACGTCCATCTCGGCAAAGTAGAGGAAGCTGAGCGCTACGGTGGCTTCGAAAAAGCTCGGCTCCGTGGCGACGAACGCGGAGCCGAGGCGGGCGACGGCGTCGGCGATCCAGCCGTGCGGGGCGGGGACACCGTCGAGGCGGAGGCGCTCGGCGAGGTCGTGGAGGTGGGGCGAGGTGTGGAGCCCGACGCGGAGCCCGGCCGCCGTCGCGATCGACGCGACGAGGGACGCCGTCGAGCCCTTCCCGTTCGTGCCGGCGACATGGACGCTGCGGAACCGCTCGTGCGGATTGCCGGCCGCGTCGAGGAGGGCGTGCATCCGCTCCAGCCCCGGCTTGAACGCCGCACTGCCTTGGTCGGCAAAGCGCGGGAGATCGAGCAGGAGGGCTTCGGCCTCGGGCCAGGTCATCGCGCCACCTCGATCCGCCGCCGGTCCCCGCCGAGGTGCGTCAGCCGTAGGCGGAGCGCGTGGTCCGGGACGAGCGGCTCCACCCGCTCCGGCCACTCGACGAGGCAGACGCCGTCGCCGAAGAAGTAGGTCTCGTAGCCCAGCTCGAAGAACTCCTCCGTCCGTTCGATCCGGTACGCGTCGATGTGGTAGACCGGGAGCGCGCCGTCGTACTCGTTAACGAGCGTGAACGTCGGCGAGCTGACGGACGCGGCGGGAATGCCGAGGCCGGCGCAAAGCCCTTTGACGAGGTGCGTCTTGCCTGCGCCGAGGTCTCCGTAGAGCGCGAGCACGTCGCCGGGCTGCAGCACGCCGGCGAGCCGCTGCCCGAGCGCGACGGTCTCATCAGGCGAGGCGGACTCGGCAGGCAGGAGGTCGGTGAGGGCAGCGGTCATCGATCGGGCGGAGCTAGCGCGGACGCAGCGTGACGACGGGAAGGATCATCTCTTCGAGCGAGGCCCCGCCATGCTGGAACGTGTCTTTGTAGTGGTTGAGGTAGCGGTGGTAGTTCGTCGGGTAGACGAAGTAGTAGTCCTCCTTCGCGAAGATGTAGTTCTCGTTCAGGCCGGTGCGCGGGAGGCCGTACGTCTCCGGCTCCCGGACGAAGATGGCGTGGCGCTCGTCGCACTTGAGGTTGCGGCCGTGCTTGTAGCGGAGGCTCGTTGAGGTCTCGCGGTCGCCAATGACTTTGGTGGCGTGGAGGCTACGGATCGCGCCGTGGTCCGTCGTGATGACGATCGTGACGTCCTGCTGGGCCAGCTCTTCGAAAGCCCGGTAGAGCCAACTGTGCTCGAACCACGTCCGCGTGAGGGCACGGTAGGCGCGCTCGTCCGGGGCGATCTCCTTGAGCACGTTCGAGTCGGAGCGGCTGTGGGCGAGGATATCGACGAAGTTGACGACGACGGCGGCGAGGTCGTGCTGGGCGAGGTCGGTGATGCTGTCGGCGAGGGCGATGCCGGTCTCGGCGTTCGTGATCTTCTCGTAGCGGACGCGGGCGTCGCGCTTATGCTTCCGCTTGAGGAGCTCGCCGAGGAACTCGGCCTCGAACTGGTTGAGCGAGTGCTCGTCGCCGTTGTCGTGCTGCCAGAACTGCGGGTAGCGTGTGGCGAGGTCGATGGGGAGGAGTCCGCCGAAGATGGCGTTGCGGGAGTACGGCGTGGCCGTCGGGAGGAGCGAGCAGTGCCAGTCCTTCTCGACGTTGAAGAGGGGGTAGAGCAGGCGCTCGAACTCCAGCCACTGGTCGAAGCGCATGCAGTCGATGAGGAAGAAGAGCACGGGCTTGCCGCCGTCGAGGTGGGGGAGCACCCACTTCGGGAGGACCTCGTGCGAGAGCGGCGGCCGGTCGGTCGTGTCGCCGTCCTTCGCCTGCCCGATCCATCCAGGATACACCTCTTCAATGAACCGGCCGAACTCGCGGTTGGCGTCTCGGTACTGGTCGTCGAGGATCTGGCGAGCGGCGTCGTCGGCGTCGAGCTCGAGCCCGTAGCGGACGAGTTCGCTGTAGACCTCGGTCCAGCCTTTCCAGTCGAGCCCGCTGTTAATCTCGGCCGAGAGCTGGCCGAACGACTGGAGATAGTTCTGCGACGCTTTCTCTTCGCGCAGCCGGCCGCCTTCGAGGAGCCGCTTGCAGGTGAGGAGGATCTGCTTCGGGTTGACCGGCTTGATGAGGTAGTCGGCGATCTGCTGCCCGATCGCGTCCTCCATGATGTGCTCCTCCTCGCTCTTCGTGATCATCACGACGGGCGTCTCGGGCGACACGTCTTTGATCTCGCCGAGGGCGTCGAGCCCGCCCATCCCCGGCATCTGCTCGTCGAGGAAGACGACGTCGAAGCGCTGCTCGCGCACCTTGTCCACGGCGTCGGCGCCGTTCGTGACGCTCGTCACGTCGAACCCTTTGGCTTCGAGGAAGAGGATGTGGGGCCGGAGGAGGTCGATCTCGTCGTCGGCCCAGAGGATGCGGCGGGAGTCTGCCATGGACGGGTGCGGGGTTGGAAGGGGGAGGGGCTGCAACCCGACGGCGGGCCGGGTTGATCCGCCGGGGCGGCTCGTCAGAAGAACGGACGGCGGGCGCTGAGATTGCCCTCTGTTGGGGCCGGCGTTGAGACCCCGCGCCCGCGAGGGCTCGTACGAAACCGGCCTCTCTATTCTCCTCTCTCCTCATTCTCAGCCTATGTCACGCTTCAACAACGGCGACACCGTCACGTGGAACTGGGGCTCCGGCACCGCCACGGGCACCGTCCAAGAATCCTTTACCGAGCGCGTCACGCGCACCATCAAAGGCACCGAGGTCACGCGCGACGCCGACGTCGACAACCCCGCGTACCTCATCGAGCAGGACGACGGTGACCGCGTGCTGAAGTCGGAGAGTGAGTTGAGCGCGGCGTGATCGTCGGCTCGGCGTAACCGGCGAGCGCATCCTCGCGTACGGCGTTCCTATACTGTGCGCGCCTCTCCGCTGTTTACCGCCAACCTCTCCTGCCATGACGCTGCTCTACCGCTGTACGCTTCTGCTCGTGCTCGCGGCGACCGCTTTGCCCGCCGCCGCCCAACTCCCCCCGCTCGTCGACCGCGAGGTGTTCTTCGGCGACCCCGAGATCGCCGGGGGCCAGCTCTCGCCCGACGGGCAGTACCTCTCGTTCCTCAAGCCCTACGACGACGTGATGAACGTCTGGGTGAAGGGGATCGATGAGTCGTTCGATGCGGCGCGCCCGCTCACGGCCGACGACCGCCCCGTCCCCGGCTACTTTTGGAGCGAAGACGGCCGCTACGTCCTCTACGTGCAGGACAAAGGCGGCAACGAGAACTACCACATCTACGCCGTCAACCCCTCTGCCGAGGCCGATCCGGCGACGGGCGTTCCCCCGGCGCGCGACCTCACCCCGCTCGACGACGTCCGCGCGCAGATCCTCGCGACGCCCCAGAACAGCCCGAACGAGATCGTCGTCGGCCTCAACGACCGCGACGCGGCGTGGCACGACGTCTACCGCCTCAACCTCGAAACGGGCGAGCGCGAGCTCGTCGTGGAGAACACAGAGCGGATTGCGGGCTGGCAGACGGACCTCAACGGGAACGTCCGCCTCGGCCTCCGCATCGACCCGAAGGGGACGACCGAGGTACTCCGCGTCGGCAACGACCTCTCCATCGAGCCGGAGCCGGTCTACACCTGCTCCGTCGAGGAGTCCTGCGGGCCCGTGCGCTACCACGAGGACGGCCGCCGCGTGTACATGATCACGAACAAGGGCGATCGCGACCTCACCGAGCTCGTCCTCTTCGACCCGGCGACGGGCGAGGAGGCCTTCGTCGAGCGCGATCCCGAGGGGCAGGTGGACTTCGGTGGCGCGCTCTTCTCGAACGCCACCGACGAGCTGATCTTGACCTATTACACCGGCGACCGGACGCGGCTCTACCCCAAGACCGACGCCCTCGCCGCCGATCTCGACTTCCTCCGCGCGAACCTCCCCGACGGCGAGCTCGGCCTCGGCAGCCTCACGAACGACGACCGGCTGATGACGGTCCGCGTCACGCGCGACGTCGACCCCGGCTCGGTCTACCTCTTCAACCGTGAGGCGCAGACCGTCGAGAAGCTCTACACCTCGCGGCCCGACCTCCCCGTCGAGCACATGGCGAACATGCAGGCCATCCGCTACACCGCCCGCGACGGCATGGAGATTCCGGCCTACCTCACGCTCCCGAAAGGCGTCGAGCCGACGAACCTCCCGACGATCATCTTCCCGCACGGCGGGCCGTGGGCGCGCGACACCTACGGCTACGACTCCTTCGCGCAGTTCCTCGCCAACCGTGGCTACGCCGTGCTCCAGCCCAACTTCCGCGGCTCGACGGGCTACGGCAAGGCGTTCCTCAACGCGGGCAACAAGGAGTGGGGCACGGGGGCGATGCAGCACGACCTCACCGACGGCGTGCAGTACCTCATCGACGAGGGCATCGCCGACGCTGGGCGCGTCGGGATCATGGGCGGCTCGTACGGCGGCTACGCCACGCTCGCGGGCGTGACGTTCACCCCGGACCTCTACGCCGCCGCCGTCGACATCGTCGGCCCGAGCAACCTCATCACGCTCCTCGAATCGATCCCACCGTACTGGGAAGCCGGCCGCGTGATCTTCCACACGCGGATGGGCGACCCGAACACGGACGAGGGCCGCGCCCAGCTCGAAGCGCAGAGCCCGCTGAACTTCGCCGACCGCATCACGACGCCGCTCCTCGTGATCCAGGGGGCCAACGACCCCCGCGTGAAGCAGCGCGAGGCCGACCAGATCGTCGTCGCCCTCCGCGACCGCGACTACCCCGTGCAGTACCTCGTCGCGCCCGACGAGGGCCACGGCTTCCGCGGGGAAGAGAACCGCATGGCGATGATGGTGTCCATCGAGACCTTCCTCGCCGAGCACCTCCAGGGCCGCGCGCAGGAAGGCGCCGCGCCCGAGATCGAGGCGAAGCTCGAAGCCATCACCGTGGACCCCGCGACGGTCGTCGTGACCGACCCGATGGGGGCGGCGGACATGAGCGCGATGACGTTCGACGGGGCCGCCGTCCAGCCGATGGCGATGACGTACAACATCACGATGAACGTGCAGGGGCAGGAGATCGCGCTCGACAACCCGACGCGGACTGTCGCAGCCGTCGAGTACGACGGGCAGCCCGCGCTCGCGATCGTGGACCGCGCGACGCTCCCGCCGGCGATGGGCGGGATGGCGATGGCGGACTCGTTCGTCGTCGCCCGTGCTGATTTCGCGCCGCTCTACCGGAAGCTCCAGCAGGGGCCGGGCACGATCGTGCTCACGTACTCGGACAGCGAGGTGCAGGGCACGATGTCGCAGGGCGGGCAGTCGATGCCGTTCACGAGCGCGCTCGACCTCCCGATCGTCGCCGACAACAACGCGCTCGAAGTCGCGCTCGGCACGATGCCGCTGGCGGAGGGCTACACGGCGTCGTTCGCCACGTACAACCCGATCCCCGGCCAACAAGGCCTCGCGACGTACACCCTCGACGTCACCGGGATGGAGGAGGTCACGGTCCCGGCCGGGACGTACACGGCGTACGTCGTCGAGATGGACAAGGCCGACTCCACCGAGGACACGACGCTCTACCTCGACGCCGAGAGCGGGGTGGTCGTGAAGTCGATGTCGACGCTACCCGCGCAGGCGGGCGGCGGCACCATCATCGCCGAGTTGACGGGGATGTGACCCACCCCCGCGGATTTACAAACGAGCGCCCGGCCTCCGCGATGGAAGCCGGGCGCTTTTTACTTCGTCAGAAAGCGGGAGGGGCCGAAGCCGCCCCACCCTCCTCGCGCCGCATTAGCGGCGGTTGCGGCCGGTCAGCGGGTTGTCTCCTACGATGAACGGGGCGACGATGTTGAGCACTTCCTCGGTGGTGAGCGGCTCGTCCCACGCCTCGGTGACCTGCTCGGCCCCGATGCCGGAGACGGCCGGCACGTCGATGTTGTACTTCACCGTCTGGTTCATCCCGGCGTAGACCGCCGCGACGGCCGGAGCCGGCGACTCGTCGAACGGGATCCACCCCTGCGAGCCGCGGAGGCGGCGCACCTTCGAGGCGTGGCGCGCCTCGACGGAGTGGATGCCGAGCGCGGCCGTCAGCACCGCGCTGGCATCGATAAGGAAGGGGACCTGCCCCTTGTACGCCCGGACGCCGGTGTCCTCGAACGCCTGCGAGAGGAGCAGGAACGTCGGGTAGTCGTTGAACGGGTCCAGCGTGCCCCCGGCCGTGAAGTCGAAATCCGGGACGGGAGGATCCGGGGGCGCGGGATTCTGATCGCCCGCGATCTGAGCGATGAGGAAATCGACGTGATCGGACTCGTGATCCGCGACGATCTCGTAAAAGGCCCGAACGTCATCTGGCATGGAGAGCGTCTTCGAATCGAGCGCCGTGTTATAGAAGTTCCGCTCGAGGTACTCGAGCGTGAGGGCGAACAGGAGCACGTCGGAGACGGTGCGCGGGTTCGACTGGGCACGGGCGGCGGAGGCGAACAGCGTGGCCGGGGCAGACGCGAACGCGAGCCCGAGGCCGACTTTGCCGAGGCTGCGGAGGGCGGCGCGGCGGGTGTTCTCCAGGGAGGCCTCCTCCGTCAGCACGTCGGAGAGCAGGTCGGAGGCGGTCGCCGTGGGGGTATCGGTCTTGATGGGATTCATAGTCAGGTCCTCTTCGGGTGTACAGTCCGTGTGGGGCATGCGGCTGAGCATGCGCGAGCGCGGGACTTACAGGCCGGTGGGCGTGATTTCGTTTTGGATGAACGGCGCGGCTGCTGTGAGCACTTGAGTGGGGGACAACGACCGCTCGATGGAAAACCCTCCGAGGTCGTCGCCGCCGGCGAACAGCTCGTCGAACGCGAAGTTGTTCGGGTCGATGATGTCGCGGATGGCCGCGGCGTGGCGCGCCTCAACGGACACGATCTCGCCGGCGTTCACGAGGGGGTCCACCTGGTTGATGAGGACGCCGGCTCCGTTATAAGCCGCGACGCCGAGGTCCTCGAAGGTCCGCGCCGTCTCGAGCACGCTCGTCCGGTCGCCGAAGTTGACGGCGGAGAAGTCCGTCCGGAGCCCGCGGATGGGCGTCCCGCCCTGCTCGAGGATCTTCGCCTGGAAGAACTCGCGGTGGGCGACCTCGTGTGCGAGGAGGTCGTTGAGGACGTTCTGCTCGTCGGCGTTGAAGATGGTGCCGAACGCGGGGTCCGCGACGACGGCGGCGTAGAAGGCGGCTTCGAGTTGTTCGAGCGCGTAGGCGTAGTTGAGCACGCCGGTACGCCCCGCGAAGCTGAGTTCGAGCGGGCCGCCGGGCGCAAGGACGAAGGCCGTCGTTGCGGTCCCACCGTCGGTCACCGTGACCTCCGTCATGTCCGTGACGAAGCCGTTCGTGGACGCGACGAGGGTAAACGTCCCCACCGGGAACTCCTCAATCGTGAAGGACCCGTCCTCCTGCGTCATCACGGTGCGGGGGATGCCGTCGTCGTCGAAGGAGATCAGGACGTCGGCGATGCCCTCGCCGGTCTCCGAGTCGGTGACGGTCCCGGTGATGGTGCCGAAGTCGCCGGGGACGATGGGGTCGGGCGTATCGGAGTCACAGCCGGCGGCGACGAGGACGACTCCGCCGATGCCGGCGAGCTTCAGGAAGGAGCGTCGGCTGGCTCGCGAGTCAAGCTGGGGCGAGGCCGCGTCAAGCTGGGGCTCGGTGTGGGAGCGAATCAAGTCAGACATAGGTCCGAGGAATGGTGGCTGGTGGAATGTGGTAGAGGTGCCGTCTCGTCTCACGCGGCGGACGGCGCCGGCCCAGAGGGGAGAGGCTGTGCAGGCGGCCGTGAGGAGTAGGGGTGGCCGACTTTCGGAGTCAAAATAAGGTGAACAAACGCACTGTGTGCTACTTAGTTCGATAGGGCACGAAAACCAGACCCATCGCGGGTTCCGGTCTGAGCCCCGCCTCCGCCTCCGATATGGGGCTAGTGGAGCGCGCCATAGGCGAACGTCGGTGGGTTCGGGCGCCGCCGAGGGGGACGGCGTATCGCGGCCTCCGAGCCGCCGCTACAAACGTGCGACGAGGGGTGGCATTCGCCACCCCCCGTCGGTTCGAGGTGCTACGCTTGGACCGGGATTGAGCGGACGCACCCACGGGCGCCCATCCCACGCAAGACCTCGAAGGGTCACGGCCCGGAGAGGGCCGGGTTGTGCCGCGCGGATCAGCCGTCGATGAACGGGCCGGCAATCGCGAGCACGTCGTCCATCGAGAGCGTCTCGTCGAACGCCTCCGTGATCTCTTCCACCGTGTAGCCGGAGAGGGCGTTGACGAGGTTGACCCCGCCCTGCGTGACGTTGTCTTCCCCGGCGTACACCGGCTGGATCGCCGCGATCGCGCCGGGCTGGGCGTTGGGAATCCATCCCTGATTGCCGCGGATCCGGCGGACGGCGGCCGCGTGGCGCGCCTCGACGGAGTGGATCTGGAGCGCGGCGGTGAGGTAGGCCGGCGTCGTGATGTTCGCGGCCTGGCCCTTGTAGGCCCGGACGCCGGTGTCTTCGAACGCCTGCGAGAGCGTGAGGAACGTGGCGTAGTCGCCGAACGGATCGAACGGGCCGCTGCCGGAGCCGTCGCCGCCGGTGAAGTCGAAGGCGTCGTCATCGAACGAGACGGGCTCGCCGCCGGCCGCGGTGATGGCGCTGGCGAGGAACGCGACGTGCGCGTCCTCGTCGGCGCTGATCCGCTCGAAGAGCGGGCGGTCGGCGGACTCGATCACGCCGGCGTCGAGCCCGAGGCGGTAGAAGGCGCTCTCGAGGTATTCGAGCGTGAGGGCGTAGTTGAGGATGTCGACGTCGGTGGCGGGGTCGAACCCGTAGTTCGAGGCCATCACTTTCTTCGCCATGCCGAAGAACGGGAGGGCGACGAGGGCCGCGCCTGCGCTGTACCGGCCGGCGGTGCGGAGGGCGTCGCGGCGGGAGGTCGGCACGTTGCCGAGGGCGTCGTCGAGGTTGCTAAAGAGATCGGTCGTCATGAGGAGTACGAGCTAGAGGAGCACAGAGAGAGTGGACGGGCGGGCGGAGCGGGGATCACGCGTTGATGGCCCGGATATCGTCGATGATGAAGTCGCTCGCGGCCGTGAGCACGGCGCTCGGGGCGAGGGCGCGGTCGAGCCCGTTGGCATCGATCACGCCGCTGCCGGCGATCGAATTGGCGGAAAGCAAGCTGGAGATCACCGACGCATGCCGCGCTTCGACGGAGACGATCTTGCCTGCGATCGTGAGGAACGTGCCGTCGGAGAGGTACTGCCCGGCGCCGTTGTAGGCGGCGACGCCGAGGTCCTCGAACACCTGCGCCGTGCCGAGCACGCTGGACCGGCTGGCGAAGTCGATGCTGGTGAAGTTGGGCGTGAGGTTCGGGATCGGCGTCCCGCCGTTCATCGCGATGGCCGCCTTGAGGAAGTCGCGGTGGATGCCTTCGTGCGCGGCGAGGTCGCGGAGGATGGCCTGCTCGTCGGCGTCGAACGTGGACGAGAACGCCGCATTCATCACGACGGTCGCGTAGAAGGCCGCTTCGAGCTGTTCGAGCGCGTAGGCGTAGTTGAGCACGCCGAAGTCGTTCGAGAAGTCGAGCGTGACGACCCCGTCTTGCATATCGTCGGGGTCGTCGGAATCGCAGCCCGCGGCGACGAGGACGGCGCCGCCGAGGCCGGCGAGCTTGAGGAAGGAGCGGCGGCTGGCTCGGGGATCGGCCGGCGACGCGAAGGGAGAGGCTAGATCAGACATGAGCATCGAACGGAGAGTGGGTGGACAGAGGGGGCCGACTCGTCGCGCAGCAAGGCGGGTCGAAGCGGCGTTCTGTCCAACAGGGCGCAGGGGGGCTTGTTCGCCCCAGATCCCCCGCATTGCGCTCAATCGATGCTCAATCCGTGCTCACTCCATCCCCCGAGGGCGAATAGGCAGCACACCCCGTTCCCGACTCAGGCGGCGAGTTCCCGCTGCCACAGGGCGGCGACGACGTGCTCGATCCCACGCTTGAGGTAGCGGCGGAAGCTGCTGAACGGCATGTCGAGCTGCTCGGCGGCCTCGGCCTGCGTGCGCGCCGGGTCGAGGTAGGTCGCGTCGAGGGCGAGGTAGTACGGGGCCTCGCGCGGCGTCGCGTTGAGCTCCTCGGCGGCCTCGTTGAGCAGGGCGCGCAGCGCCTCCACCCGGTCGCCGCCGGCCGCTTTTTCGAGGACGAGGCGGGAGCGCAGGAGCGGGCTGTCGGCGAGGTCGTGGGGGCGGGCGTAGTCGCGGAGCGCGTCGCGGACGGCCTCGCCGAAGTCGGGCTCGCTGAGGACGACGAGGCGGTCCGGCCGCTCCGGCTCGGCACCCGGCGAGGAGGGCAGCCCGCGCTCGGCGAGGCCTTCGAGCCACACGCCGGGCGGGACGGCGCGCCAGTCGTGCCCGTACACCCCGAACGCTCGGCCGCCGACCTCGAAACCCGCGTCGGGCAGCCGCTGCAGGCCGACGAAGGTGAAGATCATCGCCCAGAAATCGGGGTCGGCGCACGGGAGGAACGTGTACGCGAGCCCCTCGGTGCCGAGGTAATGGCGGACGGTGGCGACGAAGATGAGGCTCTGCACGGCCGACACGTCCTGATAGTCCTCGCGGTCCATCCAGAACCGGAAGACCGTCGCCCGCTCGCCCGGCCGGAGCGGGGCGTGGGCTTCGAGGTGAGCCCAGGCGGCTTCGGCGCAGGGGTCGGCCGCGCGCTCCTCGGCCGTCGTCGCGTCGAGGGCGAGGCAGAAGAGGAAGCCGGTCGCGTGGCCGTCCTCGTCGCGGAACACCTGCACGCGCTCGGGCTGAAGCCGGAACCAGTGCGCGGCGATCTCCGCTGCCGCCTCGCCCTCGTGGCCGCTCACGAGGGCTCGCAGCGCGTCCCACTCGTCGTCGCGCGGCTGGCCGGAGGTCTGAGGCCGCGCCTTCTGCCACTGCCCGCGGAGTTGAGCGAAGAGCGGCTGCACAATCGGATTGTGGCGGTGGAGAAAGGTGTAGTCGGCAAGCGTGGCGACCTGCTCGCGCTCGGAGCCGGTGTGGAGGAGGCGGCGGGTGTAGGCGGCGCGGGCGCGGTGGTTGAGCGCGGCGAAGCGTTCGGGGCGGCGCCAGCGAAGGTCAGCGCCGAGCGTCTCGCGGGCGAGGTCGTGGAGGATGAGCCCGTTCTCGCTGGCCTCGACGAACGAGAGGCCACGGAGCCACTCGAACGCGGCGTGAGTGTCGTCGCGCTCCAGCAGGTCGGCTAGTAACCCCTCGGTGACGACGCGGACGGTCGCCGCCGCTTCGAGCGCCGCGTGCTCGGCCTCGTCGTCGATCTCCTGCATGAACCGTGTGAGGAGCGTGCCGACGACGTCGGGCGATTCGTCCACCTGAAACGGCAGGCCCGGCTTCCGCCGGCAGTGGTCGGCGACGAGGGAGAGGGCGAGGGGGTGGCCGTGCGTGAACCGGAGGACGGCGTCGTGCTCGGCCGTCGGGACGCCCTGCTCTTCGAGGAGCGCGCGGCCCTCGTCGGGCGTGAGGTTGCGGAGGGGGAGGACGCGCGTGATCTCCTGCCAGCCGAGGTCGCCGCGCCACCCCGCGCTCGGCGCGTAGCGGCCCGCGAGCACGACGATCCACTCCTCGGACACGGTCGGCAGCAGCTCGTCGCGCAGCCAGTCGTCGAGGGGGTGGAGCGCCTCGTACGTGTCGAGGAGGAGGACGGCGCGCGCGGCGGGGAGCCCGGCGCCCGAAAGAGCCTGCCGCAGCGCGTCGGGCGCGGCGTCGAGGTCCCGCGCGTCGAGGTACGCGGCCGGGATTCCGGACTGCCGCGCGAGGTGCTCGAACTCGCGGAGGAGCGACGTCTTCCCCACCCCGCCGGGTCCGTGGAGGTAGAGCACGTGGAACGGCAGGGAGTCCGAGCCGAGCGCGTGTTCGAAGACGGCGCGTTCCTCTTCGCGACCGACGAAGAGGGCGTGCCGGGCCGCACGAAGACGGTCTTGCAAGGACATAGGCGGGGGTGGGTGGGTGCGCCCGCCTGAACGTCGGGTCGCGCTATTTGGTTCGATGGCCCCGCCCCGTCACCACCGCAGCCACTCGACCTCGACCGGCGTCCCGACCGCCGGGTCCTCGATTGCTTCGGGCAAGTGGATCAGCACGTCGGCGCGGAGGACGGAGGAGTAGAGGTTCGAGGCCTGCGCGCCGGTGGGCCGCACGCGCAGCCGCCCGTCGGCGTCGTGCTCGGCGAGGCCACGGACGAAGTGGTGCAGCCCCGCCTGCTTCGCCACGTCCTCGGCCAGCACGGCAGGCACCGTGCGCACCGTCGCAGACCGGCCGAGGAGCGCGGCGAGGGCCGGGCGGACGTACTGCTCGAAGCACACGGCCGACGAGACGGGGTTGCCCGGTAACCCGAAGACGAGCGTATCGCCGCCCCGTCCACGAGGGCGCGTCCCGAATGCGAGCGGTTTGCCCGGCCGCTGCCGGACCCGCCAGAAGGCCCACGTCACGCCGAGCGCGTCGAGCACGTCGCGGACCACGTCATACTCCCCCATCGAAACGCCGCCGGAGACGACGACGACATCGGCGTCGAGCGCTACGCCGAGCACGCGGCGGGCGTCGTCCGCGTCGTCGCGGGCGTGGAGCGGGCCGACGACGGTGCCGCCCGCCGCGACGACCTGCGCGGCGAGCGCCGGCCCGTTCGCGTCGCGGACGTGGCCGGCCCGCAGCGCCGCTCCTGCCGGCACGAGCTCATCTCCCGTCGCCACGACGGCGACGCGCGGCGGGACGCGCACGGCTAGCTCCGCGAACCCGAGCGTCGCCGCCATCCCGACGACGGGCGGCGTGACGACGGTGCCGGTCTTGGCCATCGTGTCGCCCGGCTGCACGTCCTGCCCGGCGGGGCGGACGTACTGCCCCGCCGTCGGCGCGCGGCCGATGAGGACGCGGTCGCCGTCCGGCTCGGTCCACTCGACGGGCGCGACGGCGTCGGCCCCGGCGGGGATCGGCGCGCCGGTCATAATCCGTACGCACGTGCCCGGCTCGACGACGACGTCCGGCATCCGCCCGGCCGCGGCTTCGCCGATGACGCGCAGCGTTGCCGTCCCACCGTCGAAGTCGGCTGTCCGAACCGCAAACCCGTCCATCGCTGAGTTGTCGAACGGCGGGATCGCGTCGCGGCTCACGACGGGTTCAGCGAGCGTCCGCCCGAGGGCGTCGGCGAGCGGGACGTGCTCGACCGGCTGCACCCACGTCACCGCTGCGAGCACGGTCCGGCGGGCTTCGGCGACGGAGAGGAGCTCGCGCATGGCGTCACGCGCCGGTGCTCGGGCGCACGTCCTTCGCTTTGAGCTGGAGCTCCGTCCGCCCGTTCCACGTGTTCTCCTCGACGCAGAACGCGAGCTCGACGGGCGTGCCGGTGCGAACACTTTCGCGGAGCACCGGGAGCCGCTCGGCGAGGCCGAACCCGATCACAGAGTAGACGCCGTGGCCGCTCCGCTGAGCGACGCGCAGGCGAAGGTGGGTCTGGTCCTTCCCCACCGCCTTTGGCTCGCCGACGAGGCGGAGGTCGCGGCCCCAGAACACCGGCTTCGGGTTGTCCGGGCCGAACGGGCCGAACTGACGGAGGACTTGCCAGAACCGCCCGCCGACGCCGTCGGCGATGTGGGCGAGGTCGAGGTGGGCGTCGAGCGCGATCTCGGGTTCGAGGTCGGACGGCTCGACGCGCTCGCCGACGGCGGCGCTGAGGGCTTCGCGGAAGGCGGCGAGGTTCTCGAGTGGGAGCGAGACGCCCGCAGCTGCCGCGTGGCCGCCGAAGCCGATGAGCAGGTCGCTGCACTGCCGGAGGGCGTCGTAGATCGAGACGCCGTCGATCGAGCGGGCGCTGCCGCGCGCGACGCCGTTGTCCCCCGTGAGCATCACCGTCGGCCGGTAGAACCGCTCGACGATGCGGCTGGCGACGATGCCGATGACGCCACTGTGCCAGTGCGGCTGGTGGAGCACGAGCGCGAACGGATCGCTCGCGGCGACCTGCGCATCGGCCTCGATGAGCGCTTCGGCGAGCGTGTGGCGGTCGAGCTCCTGCCGCTCGCGGTTGACGGCGTCGAGGTCGGCGGCGAGCTGCTTGGCTACGGCCGGATCGTCGGCCATCAGGAGGTCCACGGCGCGGCCGGCGTCGCCCATCCGCCCGGCGGCGTTGATGCGCGGGCCGAGCGTGAAGACGACGCGCGAGGTCGAGCAGTCGCCGAGGTCGACGCCCGCGACTTCGGCGAGCGCGCGGAGGCCGAGGCGAGGCGCCGAGGCGAGCCGAGCCAGCCCCGCGTGCATCAGCAGCCGGTTCTCGTCGACGATCGGGACGATGTCGGCGGCGATCGAGACGGCGAGGAGGTCGAGGTAGGGATGCGCGCGCTCCGGCCCGAGGCCGAGCCGCTGGAGCGTGCCCTGCATCAGCTTGTAGCCGACGCCGCAGCCCGAGAGCCCGGTGAAGGGGTACGCGCAGTCCGGCCGCTTCGGGTCGAGCACGGCGACGGCGTCGGGGACGGTGTCGAGCGCGGTGTGGTGGTCGCAGATGATGAGGTCGAGCCCGAGCACGTCTTTGGCGTACTTCGCTTCCTCGTGCGCCGTGATCCCGCAGTCGATCGCGATGACGAGGCTCGCGCCGCGCTCGACGGCCTCGTCGAGCCCCGCCGTGCACAGCCCGTAGCCGTGCTCGAACCGGTTCGGGACGAAGTACGTGGCCTCGACGCCGTGCTCGCGCAGGAACAACGTCATCATCGCGGCCGAGGTCGTGCCGTCCACGTCGTAGTCGCCGTAGACCATCACGCGCTCCCGCTGGGTGATCGCCTCGGCGACGCGGTCGGCGGCGCGGTCCATGTCCCGCATGAGGAACGGGTCGTGGACGGCGTCGAGCGAGGGGCGGAAAAAGCTGCGTGCCACGTCGAACGAGTCCACGCCACGGAGGACGAGGGCGCGGGCGAGCGCTTCGGGGAGGTCGTTGAGTTGGCGCGCGATCTCGGCGATGGCCACTTCGTCGGCCGCCGGGCGCAGGGTCCACCGGTAGTTCATTCCCGCCAGGTTGAGTGCTCATTCACGTCGGTCCGCGTGTCAAAAGACAGCGGGGCGGCAGGAATATAACCGCACCCTCCGGCGGGGTCGTGTCACCGCGCCCCGCGCCTCAGAACAGCTCGACGAGGTAGGCCGCGCCCGGCCGGCCCTCGGCGGCGCTGCCGATGACGGCGGCGCGCCCGGCCTGATCGACGGCGCTCCCGAACGCCCACTCGCCGACGTCCATCACCTGCTGCTGCACCCACCCTGCCTCGGGCAGATATGCGAACGCGTAGACGACGCGGTCGATGTTGAACGTCAGCCCGATCTGCTCGCTGTAGCCAACGACGAGCGCGCGGTCGCCGTCGAGCGTGACGGCCGTCCCGAACGAGCCGTCGCGGTAGGGCACGCTCGGCACGAGCGTCGCGATCCGCCGCCAGGCCCCGCTCCCGCTCCGGTGGTAGAAAACGGCGGTGCCGGAGCGGTTCGGCCCGGAGCGACTGTGACCGACGAGAAGGCGGTCGCCGTCGAGGTCGGCGTGGACGTCGAAGCTCTCGACGCCGCCGATTCGTGCTGCCTCGGCCCACACGCCCGCGCTGTCGCGCTCGAAGACGTAGACCGTGCCCGTGCCCTTCGGGTCGTAGGGCGAGGCTGTGACGAGGGCGCGGTCGCCGTCGAGGTCCGCCGCGCTGCCGAAGATGCCGGCGGCCGTGCCGCCGCTGCCTTCGAGTCGGGCGATGCGCTGCCAGCGGCCGGCGGCGTCGCGCTCGAAGAGGTACGCCGCGCCGCCGTAGGCCTGCCGCGCCGGGTCGCCGCCCGTCGTGACGAGGGCGCGGTCGCCGTCGAGGGCGATCGAACGGGCGAAGACCCCTTCGGTCTGATCGGGCTCGGCGATGAGTTTTGCCGCTTCGCGCCACGTGCCCGTGCTGTCGCGCTCGAAGACGTACGCCGCATTCGGCCGCCGGGGATCGACGACCTCGCCGCCCGCCGCGACGAGCGCGCGGTCTCCGCTGAGCGCCACGGCCCGGCCGAAGAAGTCGCCCGGCTCGCAGTCCATCGGTGCCAGACGCGCCGCTTCGACGAATACGTCGCTCGTGTCGCGCTCGAAGACGTACGCTGCGCCCGCGTTGGCTCCGCACGCCGCTTCGCCCGTGGCGCCGACGAGCACCCGGCTGCCGTCGCGGTCGAGGGCGACGGCGGCGCCGAAGTGGTTGCCTGCGGTCGTGTCCGCGTGGGCGAGGGCGCGGATCTGTGCATGGGTCACGCCGGGCACCCACAGGGCGAGCAGGAGCAGGGTTCGGACGTGATGCATGGGCACAGGATAGGGAGGACGAGCGGGGGGGCGAGCGCGGTTCCCCGGATCGCCGGGTTGATAGGTAACGCGCAGCCCTCGACATGTCGTGCCCGGTCGGCCGTGCCGCGTCGGCTGTCGTAATTAGTCCGACGCGGCCTGTAGCTTCGTAATTAAGTTGCAAACGTTTATTCCGGTGGCCGCAGGTTGAAGCCTTGCGGGATTTCCTCACTTCGTCTGACCGAGCCGCTCACCGTTTTCTCCTCGTGCCTATGTCCGATTCTCTTCCCCCCTGGCTCCGCGACGTCATTGCCGAGCACGGGGATGCCTTTACGCCGGTCACGCTCGTAGCCGGCGCGCACCTCTTCGACCGAGGCGATGCGCCGGATGCTCTCTACGTCGTGGAGGTGGGCGCGGTCTATGTCTACACCGGGGAGCCGGAAACGACGGACGCCGTGGCCCGGCTCGGGGAGGGCGCGCTCGTCGGGGAGATGGGCTTGCTGGTGGGGCAGCCGAGGATGGCGACCGTCGTGGCGGCGGAGCCGACGCGGCTGCTCCGGCTCCCGCGCGAGGCGTTCGAGCGGCTGCGGCGCACGCTCCCCTCGCTCGGACGCGCCGTGGCCGAGCAGGCGGTCCCCCGTTGGCAGCGCGTGCTTCTCGCGAAAGCCGTCGAGAACGTGTTCGGAGACGACGTGGACCTGGTCACGCAGCACGGCCTGCAGGCGCGTGTGGCATGGCACACCCTCTCGAGCAACGAAGCGATCTGCCGGCAGGGGGACGAAGGGGACTCGGTGTACCTGATCGTCAGCGGGCGCGTGGTCTTCGAGGTGGAGCGCGCCGATGGGACGGTCTTCGTCGTCGGCGAGGCGGGCGCGGGCGAGGCGGTGGGCGAGTTCTCCCTGCTGACGGGGGCGCCGCGCTCGGCATCGGTCATCGCCGCGCGGGAGACCACGTATGTGGAGATCGACCGCGCCCTCTTCTCCGAACTCGTCGCGGCTCATCCGGGCGTGCTTTACGCGCTCACCCGGCAGATGGCCGAGCGGCAGCAGCGGCTGAACGCGCACGGCCTCGCGTCCCTGGCGCCGTCCACGCTCACGATCACGCTCGCGCCGGTCAGTCCCGCGCTGTCCATCCGGCCGCTCGCCGAAGTCCTCGTGGCGGAGCTCGGCCGGCTGGGCTCGGTGCGGCTGATCAGCGCGGAGCGCGCCGACGAGGCGCTCGGCGCGGGAACGGCGGGGACGAGCGAACACGCCTCGCTCCACGCGGTCCTGATGCAGTGGCTCAACGAGCAGGAGGCCGAGGCCGACATCCTCGTGTTTATCGCCGATGCCGAGTGGACGCCGTGGACGCGCCGGTGCGTCAGCCGGGCCGACCGCGTGGTCTTCGTCGCCGAGTCTGGTGATGACGCCGCGCTCGGAGAAACGGAGCGCCGGCTCGCCGATTCCGAGGCGCGCTGCGACCGCGACCTCGTGCTCTGGCACCCGCCGGAGACCGAGCACCCCTCGGGCACGGCGCGCTGGCTGGACCTCCGCCCGGGCTACCGTCACTTCCACGTCCGGCGCGAGGACGCGGCCCACACGTCGCGGCTCGCCCGTCACCTCGCCGGCGTCGCCGTCGGGCTCGTGCTCGCCGGGGGTGGCGCGCGCGGCTGGGCCCACCTCGGCGTCTTCCGCGCGCTGGAGGAGCTGGCGATCCCGGTGGACTACATCGGCGGCTCCAGCTTTGGCGCGCTGCTCGGCGCCAGCCGCGCGTCGGAAGCCCCGTCCGACGTCCTCACGAAGGCGAGCGAGAAGTATGCGCGCAACGATGTCCTGTTCGACCGGACGTTTCCCATCGTCGCGATGAACGCCTCGCACCACCTGACCGCCTTCTGCCAGAACCTCTACGGGGAGCAGCGGATCGAGGACCTCTGGCTCCCGTTCTTCGCTATGGCGGTCAACCTCACGCGGGGCGAAACCGTCGTGCTCCGCCGGGGGCTGCTCTGGCGGGCGATTCGGACTTCCATCTCCGTTCCGGGCGTGTTCGCGCCCGTGGTGGAGGACGGGATGCTGATGGTGGACGGCGGTGTGCTCAACAACTTCCCCGTGGACGTGATGAAGGCCGAGAGCGGCAGCGACCGCATCATCGGCGCGGCGATCAGGACGGTGAGCGGGAAGGCCTACACCTACGACATGGAGACCGGGGTGTCCGGGTGGCGGGCGCTGTGGCAGCGGCTCAACCCGTTCGCCCGCTCGCCGCGGCTCCCCGTCCTCAGCCGCGTCCTGACGCAGACGCTGTTCGTGGGCAGCG
Organism: Rhodothermales bacterium; assembly: GCA_039944855.1. NCBI lineage: Bacteria > Pseudomonadati > Rhodothermota > Rhodothermia > Rhodothermales > Rhodothermales bacterium. The sequence goes on from JBDUXZ010000023.1 coordinate 81,801, forward strand.
CGCCGCTGAGCGAGCAGAACACCCGACTCGCCGACCTGGTGATCCCGCTCGACATCCGCGGGAGCATGCTTAATTTCGAGCCCTTCCGCCGAATTGCGGAGGACGGCTACGAGCAGTCCATCGACCTCCTCCGCGCCTGGGTCGCCGAGCAACCCGACCTCCGCGACGAAGCAAGCTCGGAGGCGGCGGGCAGGACGCGCACCGCCGAGTCGGCTGCGCAGGTGCCCGTCGTCGTGTGAAAGGGTGGATCTGTCGTCCTGCGTTGCCAGGCGGGCTCGGCGTATTTTCGGGGCGCGGGCCCGTAGCTCAGTGGTTAGAGCAGCGGACTCATAATCCGACGGTCGCAGGTTCAAGTCCTGCCGGGCCCACTTTTCTCCCTCAACAGCCACGCACTCATGCTACGCACCCTCGTTATGCCCGATCTCAGGAAACCGTTCGCGCTCCTCTTCGGCGTGGCGCTGCTGCTCGCGCCGCCCGCCGCCGCGCAGTCCGGCCCGATGGCCGAGCCCACGGTCGGCGACGCCGTAGCCTTCGCCGACTCGGCCGAGGCCGTGCTCTACGACCTCGGCGTGAAGGCGGGCCGCGCGGCGTGGGTCCAGGCCAACTTCATCACGCACGACACCGAGATCATCGCCGCCGAGGCGAACGAGAACTATGTCGCTGCCCGCGTGGCGCTCGCTGGCGAGGCCGCCCGCTTCAACGGCCTCGACCTCCCGTACGACGTCGCGCGCAAGCTGAACATGCTCCGCACGAGCATGACGATGCCCGCGCCGAGTGACCCGGCCAAGACTAGGGAACTGACGCAGATCGCCGCGCGGATGGAGAGCACGTACGGGAGCGGCGAGTACTGCCCCGCCGACGGCGAATGCCAGAACCTCGGCGACTTCGAGGAAGTCATCGACAACTCCCGCGACCCCGAGGCGCTCGAAGAGGCGTGGGCCGGGTGGCGCACGATCTCTCCGGCGATGCGCGCCGACTACGAGCGCTTCGTCGAGCTGATGAACGAGGGCGCGCGCGAGCTCGGCTACGCCGACGTCGGTGCGCTGTGGCGTTCGAACTACGACATGCCGCCCGACGCCTTCGCCGCCGAGCTCGACCGGCTGTGGGACCAGGTCCGCCCGCTCTACGAGGACCTCCACTGCTACGTCCGCGCCGAGCTCAACGCGCAGTACGGGGACGACGTCGTGCCGCTCGATGAGCCGATCCCGGCGCACCTCCTCGGCAACATGTGGGCGCAGGAGTGGGGGAACGTCTACGACCTCGTCGCCCCCGGCGACGCCGATCCGGGCTACGACCTCACGGCGCTCCTCCAGCAAGACGGCTACGACGCCCTCAAGATGGTCCGCACCGGCGAGCAGTTCTTCTCCTCGCTCGGGCTCGACCCCCTCCCGGACACGTTCTGGGAGCGCTCGCTCTTCACCAAGCCCGCCGACCGCGACGTGGTCTGCCACGCGAGCGCGTGGGACGTGGACGAGGTCGACGACCTCCGCATCAAGATGTGCATCGAGGTCAACGCCGAGGACTTCAACACGGTCCACCACGAGCTCGGCCACAACTACTACCAGCGGGCCTACAACCAACTCCCCTACCTCTACCGCAACAGCGCGAACGACGGGTTCCACGAAGCCCTCGGCGACGCCGTCGCGCTCTCGATCACGCCCGCCTACCTCGTCGACATCGGGCTCCTCGACGCCGAGCCGAGCGCCGACAAGGACCTCGGGCTCCTCCTCCGCGACGCCCTCGACAAGATCGCGTTCCTCCCGTTCGGCCTCTTGGTGGACCAGTACCGGTGGAAGGTGTTCTCCGGCGAGATCGGCCCGGATGCGTACAACGCCGCGTGGTGGGACCTCCGCGAGCAGTACCAGGGCATCCAGGCTCCGGTGGCGCGCACCGAGGCCGACTTCGACCCCGGCGCGAAGTACCACGTCCCGGCGAACGTCCCGTACACGCGCTACTTCCTCGCGCGCATCCTCCAGTTCCAGTTCCACCGCTCGCTCTGCGAGGCCGCCGGCTACGAAGGCCCGCTCAACCGCTGCTCGATCTTCGGCAATGAGGCCGCCGGCGACCGGCTCGACGCGATGATGCAGATGGGCGCGGGCCGGCCGTGGCCCGAGGCGCTCGAAGCCCTCACCGGCAGCCCGGAGATGGACGCCACCGCGATCCTCGACTACTTCGCCCCGCTCCAGACCTGGCTCGACGAGCAGAACGAGGGCCGGACCTGCGGCTGGTAGTCCGCGTGCTCGACGAGCTTGATTAACAGTGCGGGGGCGCGTCGGTCATGCCGACGCGCCCCCGTGTTGCTTTGGCCCGAGCGTCGCGGTCAGCGCAGCACGCCGACGACGCGCACCATCTCCTCGACGCTGGTCTCGCCGGCCGCGGCGAGGGCGCGGGCGGCCCCGGTGAGCGGCGTCATCCCCTCGAGCACGGCCTGATCGCGGAGGGCGTCTTCGTCGAGGTTGCCCTCGGCCGTGACGATCATCCGCCGGAGGTCCTTCGACATCGGCATGACCTCGACAATCGCGCGGCGGCCTTTGTAGCCGTTGCCCTTGCAGGTCTTGCAGTTCGGGTTCGCGCCGACGCGGTACAACGTCGCCGCTTCGATCTCCTCGGCGGTGAAGCCGACGCGCTCGAGCGTGTCCCGATCCGGCGCCTCCTCGACCTCCTTGCACGAGGGGCAGAGCGTGCGGATCAGCCGCTGCGCCGCGACGATCGTGACGGAGTGGGCGATGAGGAACGGCTCCAGCCCCATTTTGTACAGGCGCGAGACCGCGCTCGGCGCGTCGTTCGTGTGGAGCGTGGAGAACGTGAGGTGGCCCGTATTCGCGAGCTGGATGCCGAGCTCGGCCGTGTCGCGGTCGCGCATCTCGCCGACCATCACGATGTCGGGGTCGTGGCGGAGGATGAAGCGGAGGGCCTCTTTCACCGGCAGCTTGTGGCTGATCTTGACCTGGCGGACGCCGGGCAGCACGTACTCCACCGGGTCCTCGGCGGTGAGGATGTTGCGCGTGGCCGAGCGGACCTGGTGGAGCGCGGCGTAGAGCGTCGTGGACTTCCCCGAGCCCGTCGGGCCGGTGAGGATCACCATGCCCTGCGGCTGCCGGATCGCCTCTTCGAACAGCCGCAGCTCGCGCTCCGGCAGGCCGAGCACCGAGAGGTCGGCGATGACCTTGCGGTCGTCGAGCACGCGGATGACGATGCTCTCGTAGCGCGCCTGCTGGTTCGAGTGGGTGATGGGGAGGATGGAAACGCGGAAGCGGATGAGCAGGCCGTCGATGGTCCGCTGGAGGTAGCCGTCCTGCCCGCGCTCGCGCTCGAAGCGGTCCACGTTGCGCGTCCGGTCTTTGGCGACGGCGAGGAACGCCTCCGGCGGCGCCTTCTCCTCGACGTACCAGCACGTCAGCTCGCCGTCGATGCGGAAGTTGATGCTGATGTTGCCGTGCTCGTCGGGGCAGATGTGGATGTCGGACGCGCCGAGCCGGACGGCCTCGAAGAGCGCGGCCTCGAAGAGGTTGATGAGCGCGCTCCGGTTGATCTCCGCTTCGAGCTCCTCCTCCTCGAGGAGGTCGTCCCCGTCGTGCTCGATGTCGACGCCGAGGTCGAACGCGCCTTCGGTCTCCTGCACCCGCTCGAGGTACTCGTTCCGCACCATCTTCGTGGTCTCGGAGATGAGCTCGTCGATGAAGGCCTCGGGGGCGAACTGGAGGTCGTAGTAGGGGAGGGCGAGCGTTTTGAGGAACTGCTGGATCTCGCGGTTCGTCGGGTCGTGCGAGACGAAGACCCACCGGCGGGCCGGGGCCTGCGTCTCGCGGTGCCCTTTGCCTTTCTTAGCGCCTTTGCGAGCGGTCCCGTCCCCCGTGTCCGCCATCGCGATGGGGATGAGGTGGAGGTCGCGCATCCGGTCCCACTGCGGCGCGGGGAAGAGGTCGCGGGCTTGCCGGAGGCAGGCGAGCGCGCTGAACTTGGTGACCTTCGTCTCCTTGAAGGCGAAGACCTTCGCCGCCTCCTTGTAGATGACGGCGCGGTCCAGCGTCGCGTCCTCGGCGAGGGCGCGCCACAGCTTCACCGGCTCGCCTCGCTCGGCGATTTTCTGCTGGTCTCGCGCCCGGTACCACGCGGCCTCGACGTGGTCGGTGCCGATCAGTTCGTTGAAGAGGAGCGAGATGACGACGCGGTCCTCGAGGTCGAGCATCGAGAAGCCTTCTTGGACCTCGTCGAGGTTCTCGAACGGAACGACGGACGCGTCGATCTTGCCGAGGCTGCTCTCGACGAGCGCGCCGTCGCCCGCGTTGGGCTCGGCCGAGGTTGGGTCGTGCTTGGCGTGGTCTTTCATCGGGGCGGACGGAAGCGGGGTGGAACGGCGTGGGAGGCAGAGCCTTGAGTCTCGGCCGCTCGAAACGTGGAGTTAAGCGGCTTCGCTGGACCGGCCGAGAACGGCCGCACGCCCGATCGATTCTATATTCTCCTCCTCGTCTGTCTTCCCCTGTCAGCCTCCCTTCGCATGCGCCGCCTGCTCCTGCTGATCCTCGCCCTCCCGCTCTTCGGTCCTGCCATGGCTCAGGACCGCGCCGCCTTCGTTACCACGCTCGGCGCGGACACGCTCGCCGTCGAGCGCTTCTGGCAGACGGAGGACGGGGTGGAGGCGGACGTCGTCCTCCGCACGCCGCGCACCACCCGTACGCAGTACCGACTTACCCTCGACGCCGATGGCGATGTCGCCCGCTACGAGGCCGTCACGCGCACGCCCGGCGAGGACGAGCCGACGCGCCGCGTCGTCGCCGAGCCCGAGGGCGACAGCCTTGTGGTCCGCGTCACGGAGGGCGCGGAGATGGGCACACGCCGCGTCGTCCGCGTCGCCGGCGCGCTGCCGTTCATCGACATGGTCCACTGGCCGTTCGAGCTGATGCTCACGCGTGCGGCCGGGCGGGACATCGCGCAGCCGCTCTTCACCGAGCGCGGCACGCTCGATTTCGAGGTCGGCACCGACGCGGCCGGGCGGCGGACGGTGACGCACCCGTTCCGCGGCACGATGACGGTCGAGACCGATGCCGAGGGCCGTCTCCAATCGCTCGACGCGGGCGCGACCACGCGCGCCCTCACGGTTACGCGCACGGACGGCGTAGACCTCGACGCGCTCACCGATCGGTTCGCCGCACGCGATGCCGCCGGGCAGCCGTTCGGCCCGCTCTCCGGCCGTGGCGAGACGACCGCGCAGGTCGGCGGCGCAACGATCTCGGTGGACTACGGGCAGCCTGCCCGGCGCGGCCGTGATCTCTTCGGCGCGCTCGTGCCGTGGGGCGAGCTCTGGCGCACCGGCGCCAACCGCGCCACCCACCTCACGACGGACCGGGATCTCGTCCTCGGCGGTCTCGCCGTCCCCGCGGGGCAGTACACCCTCTTCACGATCCCCGAGCCCGATGGCGGCGTGCTCATCGTCAACCGCGAGACCGGGCAGAACGGCAACTCGTACGACCCGAGCCGGGACCTCGGCCGCGTCCCGATGACGCGCTCCGAACGCGCCGAGTCCGTCGAGCCGTTCACGATAGAAGTTGCGGAGACGGCGGACGGCGGCGCGCTCCGGCTCGTCTGGGGCAACGACGCCTTTACGGTTCCGTTCTCCGTAGCGGAGTAGGGCCTGCCTCGGGCGATGGGTCTGAGGCCAGGTCTGCTTCGGGCTCGTACGTCGACATCATGCGTGGCGATGGCTCGGCGTGGGGGGCGAGCAGCCAGTCGATGAGCGGATTCAGCCGGTAGCGCAGCGCGATGAAGACGGGGTCGCTGGGCAGAGCTGCGTAGCAGGCGGCACCCCCGATGACGTCGGCCGATTTTATATTCCCGCCTGCTGGCAGCACCGTCCTCTGTGATTCCTTCGCTTTTGTCTCTGATGTGGATGCGTAGTGGCATTAGCGCCGTGCGAGGGCAATGCACAGACTGTGCCATGCGGATGACATGGCCGCTGTGTTTATTGGGAATAGGTCCCGTACTGGGATGCGTATTCCACCTTCATCCGAGCCCCCACAGCCATGGCTACGCTATCTGCTGTCACCTCACGCGCGAGCACCACGCCGACCCATCTCTGGGTGATTGGCATCGTGGCGCTTCTCTGGAACGCCTTCGGCGCCGTCGACTACCTCATGACGGTCACCGAGAACGAGGCCTACATGAGCAGCTTCACCGAGGCCCAGCGCGCCTACTTCTACAGCTTTCCCGTCTGGGCCATCTCGGCGTGGGCGCTGGCGGTGTGGAGCGCGGTCTTCGGCTCCGTCGCCCTCCTCCTGCGGCGGCGCTGGGCCGTCGGGCTTTTCGCCGTATCGCTGCTGAGCATGCTCGTCTCCAGTCTCTACACGTTCGGGCTCTCCGAAGGCGTCAAGGTGATGGGCGGCGGGCTCGGCCAATGGCTATTCACGCTCGCCATCTGGCTCGTCGCGATTGGGCTTTACTTCTACGCGCGCGCCCAGCGCGCCCAGGGCGTCCTGCGCTGACCCGTTTCTCCATCCCCATTCTGTGAGCGTACTCGACAACGACATCGAAGAGCTCCCCGGCGTGGGGAAGCGTCGGGCCGAGCCGCTGCGGAAGGCGGGCGTGAAGACGTTCCGCGACCTCCTCCGCACCTACCCCCGCCGCTACCTCGACCGCTCGACGGTGACGCCGATCCGCCAGCTCGCGGCGGGCAGCGAGGCCGTCACCGTTGTCGGCTTCGTGAAGGCGAAGAACCTCGTGCCGGGGCGCGGCGGGAAGAAGCGGTTCGAGCTCCTCGTGCAGGACGAGAGCGGCGGCACGCTGAAGTGCGTGTGGTTCCGCGGCGCGAACTACATCCACCGCCTGTTCGAGACCGAGGAGCGCGTAGCCTTCCACGGCAAGGCCGAGCAGTACGGCCGCACGTTCTCGATGGCCCACCCCGACTTCGACAAGCTCGACGCCGAGAGCGCCGCGCTCGACACGGGCCGGATCATCCCGCTCTACCCCGGCGGCGCGGCGCTCGACAAAGTCGGCCTCACCAGCCGGTCGTTCCGGCGGCTGATCTACGGGCTCATCAAGGAGCACGGGCTCGAAATCCCCGAAGTGCTGCCCGATTGGGTGCGGGAGCGGTACGACCTCATCCCCGGCAATGTCGCCCTCCGTGCTATCCACTTCCCGAAAGACGCGGGCGAGCTCGGGCGGGCGCGGCGGCGGCTGAAGTTCGAAGAGCTGTTCTTCCTCCAGCTCCTGCTCGCGCTCACGCACCAGAAGCGGCAGGACGTGGCCGGCCCGCCGTTCGGCCCGCCCGGCGACTACGCCCGGCGCTTCGTGAACGACGTGCTCCCGTTTACGCTCACGGGCGCACAGCTCCGTTCCATCGAGGACGTGGCGAACGACACGATGACGGGGCGGCAGATGAACCGGCTCATCCAGGGCGACGTCGGCAGCGGCAAGACCGTCGTCGCCGTCGCGGCGATGATGCAGGCGCTCGACTCCGGCTTCCAGAGCGCGTTCATGGCGCCGACCGAGATCCTCGCCGAGCAGCATTTTTCCAACCTCCAGAAGTACTTCGAGCCGCTCGGCGTCGAGGTCCGGTTGCTGATCGGCGGGCAGCGGAAGCTGCTGCGCGAAGAGATTCTGGCGGATCTGAAAGAGGGTCGCGCTGCCGTCGCCGTCGGGACGCACGCGCTCATCGAGGACAACGTGGAGTTCCAGAACCTCGGCCTCGCGATCGTCGACGAGCAGCACCGGTTCGGGGTGATGCAGCGGGCGCGGATGTTCCGCAAAGGCCCGAAGCCGCACATGCTGCTGATGACCGCGACGCCGATCCCGCGCTCCCTCGCGATGACGGTCTACGGCGACCTCGACGTGTCGATTATGAACGAGCGGCCGGCCGGGCGGAAGCCCATCGACACGCGGCTCTACACCGAGAAGCGGCGCGAGGAGGCGTACGCATTCATCAAAGAGCAGCTCCGGTCCGGGCGGCAGGCGTACGTCGTCTACCCGCTCGTCGGGGAGTCCGAGAGCGAGACCCTGGCCGACATCAAAGACGCCGAGTCCGGCTTCGAGCAGCTCACTGAGCTGTTCCGCCCGTACCGCGTCGATCTCGTCCACGGCCAGCTCTTCTCGTACGAGAAAGACGAGGCGATGCAGCGGTTCAAGGCTGGCGAGACCGACATCCTCGTCGCCACGACCGTGATCGAAGTCGGCGTCGACGTGCCGAACGCGACGGTGATGGTGATCGAACACGCCGAGCGGTTCGGGCTGAGCCAGCTCCACCAGCTCCGGGGCCGCGTCGGCCGCGGCGCCGACCAGAGCTATTGCATGCTGATGGCCGACTACAAGCGCTCCGCCGAATCCGAGGAGCGGCTCAAAGCGATGCTCGACACCGACGACGGGTTCAAGATCTCCGAGATCGACTTGAAGCTTCGCGGCGCGGGCGACTTCTTCGGCACGCGGCAGTCCGGCCTCCCCGCCTTCAAAATCGCCGACATCGTCAAAGACGCCGACCTCCTCGAGCTCGCCCGCGAGGCCGCCTTCGAACTCGCCGGCCGCGATGCCCACCTCCGCCAGGCCGAGCACACCGACACGCGCCGGCACTTCGCCCGCACCGCGCCGAAGAGCCTCGGCTTCGCCCGCGTGGGGTAGGCCACGGCTCTTTTTCTATGAGGGGTTGCGCAGACGTGGCAGGATAGTTACTTTGTATCATAAAGTTCTTCACTGCGAGTTGATGATGCCGAACGACCGACCCGCCCTCCGCCGCGACGAGCCCGCGCTCCCGCCCGACCACCGCGCCGAAGCCCACCTCCGGTTCATCCGCGACACGATGTCGCGGACGGCCGAGTTCACCGCCGTCTCCGGGTGGGGCGGCGTCGCGATGGGCGTGACGGCGCTCGGGGCCGCCGCGCTCGCGGCCCAGCAACCCGACGTCTCCGGCTGGCTTCGGGTGTGGGCGGCCGAAGCGCTCGTCGGCTTCGCGATCGGGGCGTGGACGACGGCGCGGAAGGCGCAGCAGCACGGCGCGCCGCTCCTCAGCGGGCAGGGGCGGAAGTTCCTCCTCGGCCTCGCGCCCGCCATCTTCACCGGCCTCGTGCTCACGCTCGCCGTCTACGGCTTCGACCTCGACGCGGCGCGGTACGACGCCGTCGTCGCAGGTGCGGAGCCGTCGCTGAGCCTGCGGCTGCTGCCGGGGCTGTGGCTACTGCTCTACGGCGCGGGCGTCGTCTCGGCGGGGATGTTCTCGATCCGCCTCATCCCGCTCTTGGGAGCGGCGCTCATGCTCGTCGGCACGCTCGCGCTCCTCTCGCCCGCCGCGTGGGGCGATGCCTGGATGGCGGCCGGGTTCGGCGGGCTGCACCTCGCCTTCGGGCTCCTCATCGCCTACCGACACGGAGGATAGGCTGTGTCCGATAACTCAATCACGGCCTACGCACGGTTCCCAACGCCCCCCGCCGCAAGGCGTGCTCGGCTTCGTTCTGCATCACCGGACACACCCTGACATGGCAAAGATCACTCGGGCCAAACGGAAAGCGGCGACGACGCCCGCGCCCCAACTCGACAAGCTGATCCACGAGCGGATGCGGCTCGGGATCGTGAGCGCGCTCGCGGCGGGCGGGCGGATGGCGTTCACCGATCTCAAGTCCGTGCTCGACACGAGCGACGGCAACCTCAGCGTCCACGCCCGCAAGCTCGAAGACGCCGGCTACATCGCCTGCCACAAGTCGTTCGACGACCGCACGCCGCGGACGGAGTACGAGCTGACGGCGGCGGGGCGGACGGCGCTCGAGGCGTACCTCGACCAGATGGAAGCGATCATCCAGACAGCGCGGCGGTGACCGAAGCGCCGTAGCCGAAGCGGGGGGCGGCACAGCCTCTCGCTTTCTCTGACTCTCTGTACTTTATAACACAAAGTAATTTATGAATACACATAGCGAACTCCACGTCGCCCTCATCATGGACGGCAACGGCCGCTGGGCGCAGGCGCGCGGCGGCCCCCGCACCGACGGCCACCGCGCCGGCGTCGAGACCGTGCGGCGCATCGTCGAGGCCGCGCCGGGGCTCGGGCTGGGGACGCTCTCGCTCTACGCGTTCTCGTCGGACAACTGGAAGCGGCCGGCGGTGGAAGTGGCGGCGCTGATGGGGCTGCTCCGCCGGTTCCTCACGGCCGAGATCGCCCGGCTCAAACGCGGCGACGTACGGCTGAGCGTGATCGGCCGGCGCGACCGACTGCCGTCGTCGGTGCGGGCAGCGATCGCACGGGCGGAGTGGGAGACGCGGCGCGGGAGCGGGCTGCACCTCCGCATCGCCGTGGACTACTCGGCGCGGGACGCCCTCTGCCGGGCCGCCGCGTCGGTGGGCGACGCCACCACGCGGGCCGACTTCACCGACGCCCTCGCTGCGGCGATGCATAGCCCGAGCGCGCCCGACGTGGACCTCCTCGTTCGCACCGGCGGCGAGCAGCGGCTGAGCGACTTCCTGCTGTGGGAGTGCGCCTACGCCGAACTCCTGTTCGTCCCGACGCTCTGGCCCGACTTCACCGCCGCCGACCTCGCCGCCGCCGTCGCCGACTTCCGCCGCCGGACGCGGCGCTTCGGCGGGCTCGGCGGTGCTTCCGAACGGGGTGCGGTGCCTCACGCGGGCGCAGCACGTTGCGCCCCTACGGATGCCGTGGGCGCAGGCTGAGGCGGATTCCGCCGCGCTCCCCGATAGCTCGCCATCCTGTACAGACGCAGCATGCTGCGTCTGTACTTCTCACCCTTTAACCCTTTTCGAAGCCATGCTCAAACGCATCATCGCTATCGCTTTCATCTTCGGCTGCACGTCGGTCGCGTGGTTCGTCCTCGGCGGCGCCGTCACCGTCCGCACCCACGAACAAGACACTTCGCTCCGCAGCGCCGTCGGCCAACTCTGGGGTGGGCGGCAGGTCCAGCGCGCACCCCTCGTCGAACAGCTCGTTCCGTACGAGGAGACCGTGCAAAAGGTGGTCGACGGGCAGGTCACGACGGAGACCGTCGAGCGCGTCCGCACCGAGCCGCACCCGCTCGCGGCGAGCGACCTCCGCGTCGGGCTCGCGCTCGAACACCGCAAGAAAGGGCTCCTGTGGTATCCGACGTACGAGGCCGATTTCGCCGGCCGCTACGCGATCCATAACTCCGGCGACACCGCCGCGCGCTACCGAATCCGCTACCGCTTCCCCGAAGGCGCGCCCGTCCTCGACGGGTTCGACTTCGTCGTTGACGGCGAGCCGGCGGGCGATGCGGCGATGGGCGACGGGGGGGCGATGCGGGAGGTGGAAGTCGGGCCGGGGGAGACGGTCGGGTTCCGCGTCGCGTACCGGTCGCAGGGCGTCGAGACGTGGCGCTACGCCTTCGGCGAGCACACGCAGCAGGTCCGCGACTTCCGGCTCGTGCTCGCGACCGACTTCGACAAGATCGACTTCCCGGCGGGCACGCTCGCCGCAACCGAGAAGGTGCGCCGCGGCGACGGGTGGGCGCTCACGTGGCGCTACACGAACCTCGTCGCCGACGCCGGGCTCGGCCTCGCCCTCCCCGAGAAGCTGAACCCCGGCCCGTGGGTGAGCCGGGTGACGTTCTTCGCGCCGGTCTCCCTCTTCCTGTTCTTCTTCATGCTCCTCCTGCTCAGCCTCATGCGCGGCGTCCGCCTTCACCCCATGCATTACTTCTTCCTCGGCGCGTCGTTCTTCGCGTTCCACCTCCTCCTCGCCTACCTCGTGGATCACCTCTCGGTGCACATCGCTGTGGCGATCTGTTCGGTCGTCTCGGTTGGGCTCGTCGTGTCGTACATGCGGCTCGTGACGGGGGCGCGGTTCGCGCTCGTCGAGGTCGGCGGGGCGCAACTCGTCTACCTCGTCGGGTTTGCGTACACGTTCTTCCTCGACGGCGCGACGGGGCTGATGGTGACGGTGCTCTGCATCGCGACGCTCTTCGGGTCGATGCAGCTCACGGGGCGGCTTGACTGGGAGCAGGTGTTCGGCCGGCCCGAGCCGCAGCCGCTGAAGTCAGCAGCCCCGGCGACGGCATGACGCCGTGTGGAGGTTCGGAGGAGGGTCCGTTGAACCCCGGGGAAAACCTGCCCGGCGGAAACAGCCGCCTGCCGGTTCCGTTCAATCTTCGCTCGCTCGAAATCGAAGTCTTGCACCCGAACTGACAGCAATCATCAAGAGGCATTCCCCCATGGCCGACAACGCCAAGTACGTCACCGTGACCGACGCCAACTTCCAGGACGAAGTCCTCAACAGCGACCAGCCCGTCCTCGTGGACTTCTGGGCGACGTGGTGCGGCCCTTGCCGCACGATCGCGCCGACGATCGAGGAACTCGCTGCCGAGTACGAAGGCAAAGCGAAAGTGGCTAAACTCGACGTGGACAACAACCCGCAGGTCGCCATGCAGTTCGGCATCCGCAGCATCCCCACGCTGATGTTCTTCAAGGGCGGCCGCGTCGTCGACCAGGCCGTCGGCGTCCTCCCGAAGCGCGCCATCGCTGAGAAGCTGGACACGCTGGCTACCGAAACGGCGTAGCCGCTCGACATAGGTCCTAAAACGTAAGGGTGCTCGCAGCGACATGGCCGCGACGTACCCTTACGTTTTATGTTTCACGCTCCCTCGCTCTCGTCTTACCCATCGCCATGACCTCCCCGAACGGAACCTCCGACCTCTCCGCTTTCGACTTTGACGCTGCCGAGCGCCGCGCCGTCGTCATCATCGGTACCGGGCCGGCGGGGCTCACGGCGGCGCTCTACGCCGCCCGCGCGAACCTCGAACCGCTCGTGTTCCAGGGCCTCCAGCCCGGCGGCCAACTCGTCACCACGACCGACGTCGAGAACTACCCCGGCTATCCCGACGGCGTCCTGGGGCCGGAGATGATGGCGGACTTCGAGAAGCAGGCCGCCCGCTTCGGCGCCGACCTCCGCCACGGCTCCGTCACCGCCGTCGACTTCTCCGAGCGCCCGTTCCGCCTCGTCGTGGACGAGGAGACGCCGGTGCTCGCCGACACCGTCATCATTTCGACGGGTGCGAGCGCGAAGTACCTCGGGCTCGACAACGAGAAGCGCCTGCTCGGGCGCGGGGTCTCCGCCTGCGCGACGTGCGACGGCGCGTTCTTCCGCGACGAGCACCTCGCGATCGTCGGAGGCGGCGACACGGCGATGGAGGAGGCCCTCTTCCTCACGCGGTTCGCCAAGAAGGTCACCGTCGTCCACCGCCGCGACGAGCTTCGCGCCTCGCAGATCATGCAGGAGCGGGCCTTCGCGAACGACAAGATCGAGTTTATGTGGAACACCGCCGTCGTCGACGTGCTCGGCGAGAATGCGGTCGAGGGGCTCCGCCTGAAGGACACGGAGACGGACGAGGAGCGGACGCTCGACGTCACCGGCTTCTTCGTCGCGATTGGCCACCAGCCGAACACGGCCCTCTTCGAGGGCTGGCTTGACATGGACGAGACGGGCTACATCCAGACCCTCCCCGACTCGACGTATACGAACGTCGAGGGCGTCTTCGCCTGCGGCGATGCGCAGGACCACGTCTACCGGCAGGCCATCACCGCCGCCGGCACCGGCTGCATGGCCGCGATCGACGCCGAGCGCTGGCTCGCCGAGCAGGGCGAGATCTCCGGCGTCCGCACCGAGACCGAGTACCACGCCGCCGCCGCCGAGGACAGCAGCGACGGCGAGGCGGTGCAGGCGAAACTCTAGCCTCCCCGCGTTCTAGTTTCTGTGACAAGGTTGTGCCCGCGCGATGTCGACGCCGCGCCTCGGTCCGTCTCACCCTCCGCATCCGTTATGAAAGCGATCCTCTGCGCGCTCCTCCTCCTCGTGTTCGCCGCCCCCACGCGGGCGCAGTCGCTGGAGGACAAGCTGGAGCATGCGCGGACCGTGGCGCGGGCGCGGATCGTGCTCGCGGAGGACGCGGCGCTGCGGTCCTTCACCTTTCAGCCGAGCGTGAGCGGCGACGTGCTGACGCTCGCCGGGACCGTCGAGACGCAGGCGCAGAAGGAGCGGGCGGGCGAGCTGGTGAGAGGCATCGAGGGCGTCCGCTCCGTCGTCAACACCGTCCGTGTGGCGAATGCGTCGGGGCCGGATCTGACGGATTTGCCCCCGGCGCCCCCGCCCACGGCGGCGGAGAGAGCGGCGGCCGAGGCGCAACCGGAGCCCGAGCCCGAGAAGGTCTTCCACACGGTCAAAAGCGGCGACACCGTTGGGGCGATCGCACGGCGCTACGGCGTCTCGATCCGGGAGGTGCAGCGGCTCAACGGGCTGCGCGGCTCGACGATCCGCATTGGACAGCGGCTCCGCGTAAAATGAGCGCGGCGCCATCGCGAGGTAAAGGCGGCGTGCGGTGGAACGGAACGCCGTTTGGTATGGCGTAGCCATTGAGTCCGCCCCGTGCACCGGCGTCAAAGCGCTGGCGTGCGCGGCGGACGCCCCTCCCCCCGCCGCCTCGCTCGTCGTGCCCCCTCTCCGTTATCCGCTCTATGCCGGCATCCTCGCCGGCGACGTACGGCACGACGCGCTGGAGTTCTCGGCGGCGGGCATGAGCCTGACGCTGCCTGTGCTGGAGGACGCCGGGCTCGACCACCTCCGACGCGGCGACGAGTGCGCGGTCGTGCTCTGCGTCGGGGGCGCAGGCTGGCAGGAGGAATACGACGTGGTGCTGCGGCTCGCGGCGCGCGGGACGTCGATTGCCGGGTTCGCCTTCGTCGGGCTGCCGCCGCTCGCGCGCGTGGTGCTGGAGCGGCACGAGGCGGGCTACGACGGCCCGGACGGATCGGCGTGGGGCGACGAGGCGGCGGGCGACGTGTTCGGAGGCACGGCAGCGCCGTTCGCCTTTGCCCGACTCGCAGAGCCGACGGAGGTGTCGCGCCGGTTCATCCTCGCCATCAGCGAGACCGTGTTCGCCCTCACGCAGCGGCGGAACCAGCCGCCCTCGGCGTCCGAGCCTCCAGCGGACGCGCCGCCCGTCCGCCGGCGACGGCCCGTTTCGAATACGACCCCGGCCGGCACCGCCCTCGTCTACGCCCTCGCCCTCGTCGCCGTGCTGCTCATCGTCGCCGTGATGATGTTCGGCTAAGTTGGCTAGCGCGCGAGGAGTGTGTACGGATTGATGGCCCGGCCGCCCCAGAGCCGCTGGCTGCCGGGGCGCGCTTTCCACACGGCGAAGTGGAGGTGCGGGATCGGCGCGTTCCCCGTCTCGCCGACGTAGCCGAGGGTGTCGCCCTGCGCCACGGCCTGCCCGGCGCGGAGCCCGTCGGCGTAGCGGTCGAGGTGGGCGTAGTAGAACACCCATGCGCTGTCCGGGCCGACCTGGTACACCGTGAGCCCGCCGAGCCCGCTCGTGTGCTTGCGGATGATGTGCCCATCGGCGACGGCCACGACCGGCGTCCCCGTCGGCGCGAGGATGTCGATGGCGCGGTGGACGCGCGTGCTGTCGCGCGGGTCGCCGAACGTGTCGACGAGATCGCCCGGCTCGATGCCTACGACGGGGATGATGAGTGGGTAGGGCGGCGGTGCGAGCGGGGGCAGGGTAGCCGTCGGCGAGGCGGGCGTGGCGAGGGGCTTCACCTTCAGCACGATCTCTGCGGGCTCGTCGGTGGGCGCCGTCGTCGGTACGGACGCGCGGCGGATTGGGACCGACGGTACGATGACGGCCCGGTGGGCAGCGCCGGCGAGCTGCGCGCCGGCGCGGGGTGCAGCGACGTCCGTCCGCACAAGCGTGGCGAGGGCGAGGAGGCCGAGCGCGACGAGCGCGAGCACGCGCCCGAAGGCCGAGGGGTGGAGGTCCATTAGCGTCGGAACATGTTTTTGAGGATGAACCACACGTTCTCCTTCCGCTCGCGGAGGCGGCGCGTGAAGTACGGCCCCCACTGCGTGCCGTAGGGCACATAGATGCGGAGGTTGTAGCCCTCGCGCGCGATCTCCCGCTGTGTGTCCGGGCGGATGCCGTAGAGCATCTGGAATTCGAACGCGTCGTGGGAAATGCCATGCGCCCCGACGAACGCCTTCGTCGCCGCGATCAGCGTGTCGTCGTGCGTGGCGATGCCGGGGTAGCGGGCGTCGGTGATGAGCCGCTGCATCTGGCGCTCGAAGTTCTCCCGGATCGTCGGCATGTCCTGGTAAGCGACCTCGGGCGGCTCTTTGTAGGCGCCTTTGCAAAGGCGAACGCGGGCGTTGAGTTCAGCCATCCGGTCCACATCGGCCTCGGTCCGTCGGAGGTAGGCCTGGAGCACGACGCCGACGTTGTCGGGGTAGTCGGGATAGACCTCCTCGAAGAAGCCGAGCGTCGAAGCCGTGAGGTCGGAGCCCTCCATGTCGAGCCGGACGAACGCGCCGAGCTCGCGCGCCACGTCGAGCACGCGGCGGAGGTTCGCGAGGCAGAAGTCGCGGTCGATCCGCTGCCCGATCATCGAGAGCTTGATCGAGATGTTAGGCGGCAGCTCGCTGTCCTCGCGGTCGAGCGTGCGGAGGATGTCGATGTATTCGAGCGCGTACCGCTCGGCCCGCTTCCGGTCTTTGACGTCCTCGCCGAGGAGGTCGAGGGTGACGAGGAGGCCATCGGCGCGGAGGGCGCGGACGGCGGGGAGCGCATCGGCGAGCGTTTCGCCTGCGACAAACCGGCGGGCGAGGAAGAACGGGAGCTTCATGGAGTGGGAGAGGGGGCGTGGGGAGGAGGGCACACGACGGTGCCCAATCTAGCGCGCCGCCGGCAAACCGTCGAGGGCATCGGTGAGGTCGGCGACGAGGTCGTCGGCGTGTTCGAGTCCAACGGAGACGCGGAGGAGGTTCTGCGGCGTCGGCGTGGGCTGGCTCTCGATCGAGGCGCGGTGCTCGATGAGGCTCTCGGTCCCGCCGAGCGACGTGGCGCGCTTGAAGAGCCGCGTCCGCGCCGCCACGCCGAGCGCCGCGTCGGCATCGCCGCGCACCTGGAACGAGAGCATCCCGCCGAATCCGTCCATCTGCCGCTTCGCTACGGCGTGACCGGGGTGGTCCGGCAGGCCGGGGTAGTGGACGGCTTCGACGGCGGGGTGCGCCTGCAGCGCCTCGGCCAGCCGCTGCGCGTTTGCCCCGTGCAGCGACATCCGCGCGCCGAGCGACCGCATCCCGCGCAGCACCAGCCAACTCCCGAACGGGTCGGCGACGGGCCCGGCTCCCTTTTGCAAGGCGCGGACGCGCTCGAAGAAGTCCAGCCCGCGCCGTGCGACGAGCGCGCCGAGGAGGACGTCGGAGTGGCCGCCGAGGTACTTCGTGGCCGAGTGCAGCACGAGGTCGGCGCCGACGGCGAGCGGGCGCTGGAGGAGCGGCGTCGTCCACGTCCCGTCCACGAGCAGGAGCGCCCCGGCGTCGTGCGCGATCCCGGCGAGCGCTTCGAGGTCGACGATTTTGAGGAGTGGGTTCGACGGCGTCTCGGCCCAGACCAGCTTTGTCTCGGGGCGGAGGGCCGCGCGGACGGCGTCGAGGTCGGTCTGGTCGACTTCGGAGTAGATCAGGCCCCAGTCCGTGAACGTCGAGCGGAAGAGGGAGCGGACGCCGTGGTAGACATCGTCGGGGAGGAGTACGTGGTCGCCGGGGCGGAGGCTCTGGAGGACGACCATGACGGCGGCCATGCCCGAGGCGAACGCGGCGGCCTCGGCGCCGTCTTCGGTGCCGTCAGCTTCGAGGTCGGCGAGCGTGGTTTCGAAGAGGTCGCGGGTGGGGTTGCCCCATCGGGCGTACACGTAGCCGTCGCCGTAATCGCCACTGGGGGGCCGCTCGAACGTCGTGGCGAGGTGGATCGGCGGGGTGAGCGCGCCGGTCTGCGGATCGGGGTGGCATCCGGCCTGCGCGAGGCGGGTACGGAGGTGGCGGGAGGCGTCGGCCATGCGGGGCGGGAGGGAGGCTGGGGAAAGCGGCGTGTCAACGACAGGATGCTCGGCTTAGGTTCTCCGGCAGCGGTAGTATCTTGACATTCTCCACACAGCAGACGGGCCATCTCTTTCCCCATATTGGGAAACGGGAAGGCAGAGATTGAGCGGCGCACGTCCGAATAAGGAACAGAATCTGCAAACAGGTCGCGCAGCCTCCCCTAAGACCCTCCCCGCATGCTACGGTCTGGCGGCGTGTTTCGTTGTGAAACGCCGCCGGTAGTAAAGTCTGCACACGTATTTCGCACCCTCTGGCATCGCCGTGGAAGTCCAGCATCCCGATTCACCTGCATCGCCGCCGAGCGCGATCATTCCGCCCCTCGCGAGTGAGCCGGTGGAGGCGACTTCGCGGTCGTGGCCCATCGTGGACTGGTTCATCCCGGCCGTCGTCAGGGAAGACGCCGACACGCTGCGGCGCACGCGGCTGCTCGTCATCTGCATCGGGCTCGTCGTCCCGTTCTTCTCGGTCGCGGCCGTCGAGCTCTTCGCGGCGGGCGGCCCCTTCGCCGCGCAAGGCCTAGCCGTCACGATTGCGTCGGGGCTCCTGCTGCTGCTGCCGTTCCTCCTGAAGGTCTCCCGCTCGCACGTTCCGGCGGGGACGCTCTTCTGCGTCATCCTCATCGGGCTCCAGTTCTTCCTCGCCGTCACCGATGCCGGGCTGTCGGACTCCTCGATGTACTGGATGCCGCTGATCCCGCTGATGGCGGCGTTTATGGTGGGGCCGCGCGTCGCCGTCGCCTGCGCGGGGCTGATATTGGTGGAGATCGGCGTGCTCTACACGTTGGAGGCCAGCGGGTACCCGTTCCCCCGCTTCTCGACGGTCGCCGACCGGGTCTGGTTCACGATGCTGGCCCTCGTGTTCTCCGTGCTCCTCGCGGCCTCACTGAGCTGGATCTACGAGGGGTACACGCTCAAGCGGCTGCGTCGGATGAACGCGCGGCTGAAGGGATTGCAGGGGGCGCTCGAAGAGAGCGAAGCCCGCTACCGCACGCTCTTCCAGAACATCCCCGTCGGGGTCTACCGCAGCACGCCGACCGGGCAGGTGCTGATGACGAACCACGCGCTGATCTCGATGCTCGGCTTCACCTCCCGCGAGGAGTTCGCCTCGGCGAATCTCGAGGACGTATACCCGGACCCGAACGGCCGCGCCCGCTTCCACGAGAAGGTGGCCCGCGAGGGGGTCGTCAACCAGTTCGAGAACGTGCTCGTGCGGCGCGACGGCCGCTTGATTCACGTACGCGAGAACGCCCGCGCCACCTTCGACGAGGCCGGCGACGTGGTCTTCTACGAGGGAACCGTGGAGGACGTCACCGAGCACTGGCGGGCGAAGGAAGCCCTGCACGCGAGCGAAGAGCGGTTCCGCGCTCTCGTCCAGCACTCCACCGACGTCATCACGGTGATCGATACCGACGGCGTGATCACGTACCAGAGCCCATCGGTGACCCAGAGCTTCGGCTACACCCCCGAGGAGACGCTCGGGATGGACATGCTCGACCTCGTCCACCCCGACGACCGCGAGCGCGCCGCCAAACTGTTCGATCAGGTCCTCGAGCACCCCGCTGAGTTCGGCGCCATCGAGTTCCGCTGCTGCCACGCCGACGGCCACTACGTCTACGTCGAGGCCGTCGGGTCGAACATGCTGGGCAACCCGTGGGTCAACGGCATCGTCCTCAACTCGCGCGACGTGACCGAGCGGAAGCGGGCCGAGATCGCGCTCGTGCAGGCGAAGGAGCAGGCCGAGGAGGTGGCGCGGATGAAGAGCGCGTTCCTCGCGAATATGAGCCACGAGATCCGCACCCCGCTCACCGGCATCCTCGGCTTCTCCGGCGTGCTCGCCGAGGAGGTCGACGAGGACCACCGCGAGTTCGTCCACCTCATCGAGCGGAGCGGGCGCCGCCTGCTGGAGACGCTCAACTCCGTGCTCGACCTCGCCCGGCTCGAAGCCGACCAGATGGAGGTCGAGGTAGACCGCCTCGACGTGGGCGAGCACGTCGACGAGGTCGTACGCCTCCTCGTCCCCCTCGCGTCAGAGAAGGGGCTCGACCTCGAGACCGTCGTCGAGGCCCCCGGCGTTCAGGCCCCGCTCGACAGCGGGTGCCTCAACCGGATCCTTAACAACCTCGTCGGCAACGCCATCAAGTTCACGGCGACGGGCGGCGTGACGGCCCGCGTCAGCGCCTCGGACGAGCACGTCGTGATCCGGGTGGAGGACACCGGCGTCGGGATCGACGAGACGTTCCTGCCCCACCTGTTCGAGGAGTTCAAGCAGGAGTCCACGGGCATGGGCCGCAGCCACGAGGGCAGCGGGCTCGGCCTGACGATCACGCGGCGGCTCGTCGACCTCATGCACGGCACGCTCGAAGTGGAGAGCGCGAAGGGGAAGGGGAGCACGTTCATCGTCACGTTCCCCCGCGCCGACGCGACGACACCGAAGGCCCCCGAACCCCCGCAGGAGGAGCCCACACCGAAGGCGCAGGGCTGCCCCCGCATCCTCGTCGTCGACGACAACGAAGGCGCGCGGTTTCTGCTGACCCGGATGCTCCGCGATGCCTTCGAGGCCGACGTCGTGGGCGGCGTGGAGGAGGCGATCGAGCGGGCCCACGTGATCCGGTACGACCTCGTCTTGATGGACATCCACCTCTCGGACGAGTCGTCGGGCGTGGATCTCATGGAGCGGTTCCGCAGCCTGCCCGCGTACCGGCACACTCCCATCGTCGCGTTCACCGCGTTCGCCCTGCCGGGCGACCGTGAGCGGTTCCTCAGCGCCGGGTTCGACGACTATCTCGGGAAGCCGTTCACGCGGCAGCAGCTCTTCGCTACGCTCGGCAAGGCGCTCGGGACCGACGCGCCGGAGCGGGCCGCGGCCCCGGCTTCGCCGAACGGGATCACGGCGCGTTCGGCGGTCGGCGGCTGATCGGGCGGAGCGCGCGGCGAGAAGCGGGGTCGGGCCGAACCGTTCGGGCGGAGGGTTGTACCACCGCCTGCCGTTTACCCACGCCTCCACCATGACTCTCATCTCCCGCCCCACCCTCGCCATCGTCGGGGCTGGGGCCGCCGGCCTCGCCGCTGCGTGGGCGCTCCGCGACGCCCCGCTCGCCGTCACCGTGTTCGAGAAAAGCCGGGGCTTCGGCGGGCGCGCGGCCACGCGCCGCCATGAGGGGGCGGGCGGGACGTGGACCTACGACCACGGCGCGCAATACGTCAAAACCCCGGAGGGGCACGCGGCCTTTGGCCTGCTCCGCGAGGCGCTACCGACCGATGACCTCGTTGCCATCGACGGCGACGTGTGGACGTTCGACGCGGGCGGGCGGGTGGCGCCGGGCGACCCGGGGCACAACGCCGACGGGAAATGGACGTACCGCTCGGGCATCAGCCAACTCGGCAAGTTGCTCGCGGAGGCGTCGGGTGCGGCGGTGCGGACGGAGACCCTCATCCATCGCCTCGAACGGGCGGAGGCGGGGTGGGAGCTGCACGCCGACGCCGGCGCCTTCGGCCCGTTCGACGCCGTTCTGCTGACGGCCCCGGCCCCGCAGTCCGCCGACCTCCTGCACGCGAGCGCGTTCGACGCCGACCTGCGGGCGCTCCTCGTGGACGGGCTGCGGAAGGCGACGTATCGGAAGATCTTCTCGGTCGTCCTCGCCTACGACACGCCGGTCCCGCGCCCCGGCGATTGCTACGCGCTCGTCAACACGGACGGCGGGCACCCGGTGTCGTGGCTGGCGTTCGAAGAGGAGAAGGCGGGCCACGTGCCGCGCGGCAGCCTGCTCATCGCGCAGATGGCCGCAGACTGGACGCGGGATCACTATTTCGACGACCGCGAGGTCCTCGCCGCCGCCGTCCGCCTCCTCCTCGCCGATCTCCTTGACACCCCGCTCGGCCCGCCGGCGTGGGTCGGCAGCCAGCGGTGGCGCTACGCCCTCCCCGACGCGGCGGCCGACGCCGACGCCCTCGCGCTCGGCACCGACGCCGGGCTCTTCTTCGCCGGTGATTTCACGGCCGGGCAGGGCCGCGTCCACCTCGCCCTCGAGAGCGGCCTCACCGCCGCCGACCACATCCAATCACACCTGGGATAATCACGCCATGCCCACCGCCAACGTCGCCGACCTCCGCCGCACCTACACCCTCGCCGACCTCTCCGAACAGGGCGCCGACGCCGACCCGCTCCGCTTTTTCGAGCGGTGGTTCGACGAGGCGGTCAGCGCCGAGGTCCGCGAGCCGAACGCGATGACGCTCGCGACGCTCGGCGCGGATGGGCAGCCGGCGGCGCGGATCGTCCTGCTCAAAGGGGTGGACGCGGAGGGGTTCGTGTTCTACACCAACTACGAGAGCCGGAAGGCGCGCGAGCTGGAGGCGCACCCCCGCGCCGCGCTCGTGTTCTGGTGGGAAGCGCTGGAACGGCAGGTCCGCATCGAGGGGACTGTCGGAAGAGTGGACGCGGCGGAGTCCGACGCGTACTTCGCGAGCCGGCCGCGCGGCAGCCGGCTCGGGGCGTGGGCTTCGGACCAGAGCCGGCCCATCGCCGACCGCGCGGTGCTGGAGGAGAAGCTGGCCGAGGTCGAAGCGGCGTACCCCGGCGATGCCGTCCCGCGCCCGCCGCACTGGGGCGGCTATCGGCTGACACCGACGCTCTTCGAGTTCTGGCAGGGCCGCGCGAGCCGGCTCCACGACCGGCTCGAATACACGCCCGGCCCCGACGGCTGGACGATCCGCCGGCTGGCGCCGTAGCCGCGGGCTAGCGCACGCGGCGGGCGATGCGCTCGGTGTGCGCCGCGCCGTCCGCCGGCTCATCGAGCGCAGCGGGTTCGTCGAGGCTGAGGCTCGGGGCGCGGTATTCGTCGTCGAGCAGATCCCAGTCGCGGCTCGTGACGATGGCTTCGAGGTTCTCGATCCGGCGGAGGAGCCGGGCGACGTCGGGCGTCTCCGTGGTGCCGACCTGCTCGCCGCGTTCGAGCGCGCGCAGTTGGGTGCGGAGCGCGTCGAGGCTCGCTTGCGTCTCCTCCTGCCCGAGCAGTTCCTGCAGGCGCCGCCGCTCCCAGTCGCCGCCTTTCCCCGGCAGGCCGAACACGCGCGCGGCGTGGCTGACGAGCCCGATGCCCCAGCCGAGCAGGGGGAAGATGAACCAGTAGCCGCCCGAGAACAGGCTCATCCCGATAAAGAGCGTGTTGAAGACGAGGTACGACGCGAGGTGCCCGTAGAACTCCTTTTCGTCGCGAACTTGCTTTTTGGCTTCGGACTCAGTCATGGCAGGGAGGGCAGGAGAGCGGGCGAGGTCTCATCGTACGAACGAATCGCAACGGAGTTGACCGAGCCTAGCCCTCCGGCTCCGGCGAATAGCTCGGCCCCACCGCCACACGGAGCGCGCCGGGGACGACCTCGAACGTGATCGGCTCGTTCGTGTGCATCTCGCCGTCGAGGTTGAACCACATGCCGGGCGTGGACTCGACGCGGAGGCGGCGGGCGCGGCGGTAGACGACGTGCTCGCTGTCGAGGTAGTCGCCGGCGAGGGCGCGGGCGGCGAGGCCCGCGAGCTCGACCGCCGTGCACTCCTTCACGATCACCACGTCGAGCAGGCCGTCCTCGGGATTCGCGCGCGGCGCGGCCGGCCGACCGCCCCCCGCCGTCCGCCCGTTCGCGACGACGACGTTGAAGGCGTCCACCTCCTCCAGATCAGTGCCGTCCCACGCGACGAGCGTTTCGTACTCGGAGAGGTCGGGGAGGGCTTTCACGGTGCCGATGAGGTACGAGAGCGGGCCCCACGTCGCCTTCAGTTCGTCCGTCATCGCCGCGTCGAGGTCGCCGGTGAAGCCGCCGGCGCAGACGTTCGCGGCGTACACCGTCTCGTCCCCGCTCTCGACGCGGATGAGGTCGAGGGCGCGGCGCTCGCCGCGGAGCGCGAGGTGGAACGCGAGGACGGGATCGTTGGGGAGGGCGAGCGTGCGGGCGAGGTCGTTCCCCGTCCCGAGCGGGACGACGCCGAACGCAGCCGCGCCGAAGTCGCGGGCTAGGCCGTTGATGACTTCGTTCACCGTCCCGTCACCGCCGGCCGCGATGACGAGGTCGTAGCCCTGCTCGACGGCGTCAGCGGCGAGTTCGCGCCCGTGGCCTGGTGCCTCGCAGTCGCACAGCTCGACGTCGGATTCGGCGTGGATGGCGAGGCGGAGGGCGTCGGCGGCGTCGGCGCTCCCCGCGTTGGGGTTGAGGATGAGGCGGGCCTTCATGCAGGAGGGGGAGGGGAGAGGGGAGGCGGGCACTTTCCGCGCGCGTAACCCTTTAATCGCCGTCCTCCCTCTTCGATCCCACCCCGTCGTCATGAATCTGCTGCTCCGCTGGCTCGTCGGCGCGCTCGCGCTCCTGCTCGTCGCCTACCTCCTGCCCGGCATCGCCGTGGCGAACTTCTTCCCGGCAGCCGTCGTGGCGGCCCTCGTGCTCGGGCTCGTCAATGCGTTCATCCGCCCGCTCGTGAAGCTGCTCACGCTGCCGCTGACGTGCCTCACGCTCGGGCTGTTCTCGCTCGTGATCAACGCCGCGCTGTTCTGGGCCGTGGCAGCGTTCGTCGACGGGTTCGCCGTCGAGGGGGCCGTGGCGGCGCTCCTCGGCTCCCTCGCCTACAGCCTCGTAACGGCGGCGGCGAGCGCCGTGCTGAAATGAGCGGGGGCGTTGGAAAAAGCTGACCCACGCGGGCTCCGCATCTCGTGACAGAGAAGGAGGGCGAGCACATCGCCCCCGCTATTCTCTGTCGTTCACGAGCTTACCGCCATGCGTATCCGCTTCTCTCCGTTCCTCCTCGCCGCCCTCGCGCTGCTGCTCTGTGCCTCGCCGGCGCAGGCGCAGTTCTGGGACAAAGTCAAAGACGCCGCCAAGCGCGGGGCCGAACGCGCCGCCGAACGCGAGACCGCCGAGCGCGCGGACCGCGCCGTGACGAACGTGTTCGAAGCCGGCGACGACGCCGTCGCCTGCGTGGTCGGCGACGACGCCTGCGTCCGGCAGGCGCAGGAGGAGGGGCGCGAGGTCGTCGTCGTGGACCGTGACGGCGAGCCGCTCCCGGCCGATGCGCAGCCCGCCGCCGCTCCCGCTTCGCCCGCACCTGCCGCGAGTCCTGCCGCGAGTCCTGCTGCTGCACCCGGCGACGGCGTGTGGGCCAACTACGACTTCGTCCCCGGCGACCGCACCCTCTTCTACGACGACTTCGCCCGCGACCGCGTCGGCGATTTTCCGCGCCGGCTGGAGTTCCGCAACGGGTCGATGGAGGTCGTCGAGTGGGAGAACGGCCGCGCGCTCCGGGCCAAGACGACGGGCGCCTTCGATGTCGTCCTGTCCGAGACGCTGCCCGAGCGGTTCACACTCGAGTTCGACTACGTCGCCTCCGACTTCACGAACGACTTCCAGATCCAGATCGTGGACGGCGCGGGCGAGCCGCTCGGTCGCAACTACGTGCAGGTGGACCCCTACGGCGGCGTCGGCATCGAGTCGTTCGAGCGCGGCGGGGTCTCGTCGGTGCAGGAGGATCGGCGGCTCGACACACAGATGCTCCCGATCCGCGTCGCGGCCGACGGGTCGTACGTGAAGGTGTACGTCGGCGAGGAGCGCGTTGCGAACATCCCCAACGCCGACCTCGGCCGCAGCGACCGGATCCGGTTCGCGCTCACCGACGTGCGCGAGGAGCCCATCTACTTCAGCAACCTCCGCGTCGCCGCCGGGGGCCGCGAGATCCTCTACGACCGGCTCATCGCCGACGGCCGCGTGGCGACGCACGGCGTGCTCTTCGACACCGGTAGCGACCGGATCAAGCCGGAGTCCACCCCGACGCTCGACGACATCGCCGAGACGCTCCGGCAATACGGCGACCTCCGCCTCCGCATCGAGGGCCACACCGACAATGCTGGCTCGGCCGACGCCAACCGGCAGCTCTCCGAGCGCCGCGCCGCCGCCGTCCGCGACTACCTCGTGCAGCGCGAAGGCATCGACGCGAGCCGGCTCGAATCGGCCGGGCTCGGCCAGACCGCGCCCGCCGCCGACAACGCCACGCCGGAGGGCCGGCAGACGAACCGCCGCGTCGAACTCGTCGTCTTATAACCCCGTCCCATTCACGTCAACGCTTCGACCCCATGCGCCGCCTGTTGCTGCTCCCGCTGCTCCTCGCCCTCGTTCCCGCCGCGCTCGCACAGTCCGCCGAGGAGGTGATGCGCGAGGCCCTCGCCCGCTACGAATCCGAGATGGCCGGCATCCGCGACTACACCCTCACGCAAGAGGTCATCGGGAACGAGGTCACGACCTACGCCGAGCGGACGGAGGGGGGCGGCCCGCTCGCGTACACGTACTACGTCGTGACCCCCGGCGGCCTCTATGACGTCGGCGAGGGCGAGGAGCGCGCCGCCGCCAACAATCCGTTCCTCATGCTCGACCGGGTGGCGGACGAGGCCCGCTACGTCGGCACCGAGGACGTGGGTGGGGTCCGGTCGCACGTCCTCGCCGTGGACGACTTCGGCGACATCGCCCGGGAAGCCGGCGCCATCCCCCCGCAGGCCGACGGCGAGTTCGACATCGACGAGGCCACGTTCTACCTCGGCACCGACGACTACCGCCTCCGCAAGATGACGATGGAGGGGACGATGACGAACGACGGCCGCACGTCGCCGGTCCGGTTCGAGACGGTGTTCTCGGACTTCCGCACCGTCGACGGCTTCACGACCCCGTTCCGCACCGACATGACGATGCAGGGAGTGGAAGGACAGATGTCGGACGCGGAGCGCGAGGACGCGCGGCGGCAGCTCGAAGAGGCACGGCAGCAGATGGGTCAGATGCCGCCCGCGCAGCGCCAGATGATGGAGCGGATGATGGGCGACCAGCTCGAAAAGCTTGAGCAGATGCTCGGCGGCGAAGGCTTCGCGATGGAGATCGTCGTGACCGACGTAGCCGTCAACACCGGCCGGCCGGAGTAGTCCGCGTGACGCCCCGGCGACTTACCGGAGCGAGCGGAGGTACGTCCACGACCAGATACCGTGGACGTGCCCGTCGCCCCACTCGAATTGCACGGCGTAGTTGCCTGCTGGCACGACCCTCTTGAGTTCGTAGGTCTGGAGGCTCGGGAGGTCCCACACGACGGGGTCGACGGGGTCGGCCATCTTGCCGTGGCCGCCGCGGCATTCCACGCACGGGCACGCGCGGCGCAGACCCTCGTACGAATACACGGAGGTGTGACCGTCAGCCCACGTGATTGTGAGGGATTGGTCGGCGTGATCGACGGCGATCTGCGTGGGAGTCGTGCGGGGGTCGCTCATGCGGGGAGGGAAGGCGGCGTGGCGTGCAGGGTGGTCGGAAACCGACCGCACGGAAGGTAGTTGTTTGTTGTAACGAACATCAATGCCATGCCTCTCCCCATCTCCGGTCTTCACCACGTCAGCGCGATCGCCGGCCCGCCGCAGTCCAACGTCGATTTCTACGTCGGCGTGCTCGGCCTCTGCCTCGTCAAGCGGACGGTCAATTTCGACGATCCCAGCGCGTATCACCTCTACTACGGCGATGCGACCGGTCGCCCCGGCACGGCGATGACGACGTTCCCGTGGCCGAACGCTGTGCCCGGCCGCGCTGGCGCGGGGATGACGGCCGCGACGGCGTTCTCCGTCCCCGCCGATGCGCTCGATTTCTGGATGGGTCGCTTCGCCGACCGCGCGCTCGACTTCGACGCGCCGACGGAGCGCTTCGGCGAGGCCGTGCTCGCGTTCGCCGACCCCGACGGGTTGCCGCTCGAACTCGTCGCCCACGACGCGGCGCCCGATGCGATCCCGGACGCGCACGCGATCCGCGGCTTCCACAGCGTCACGCTCGCGCTCGCCGACCCGACGCCGACAGCACGCGTACTGACCGACGTATTCGGGTGGGACGACGGGGGCGAGGAGGGCGGACGGCTCCGCTTCCGCGCACCCGACGGCGGCCCGGCGAGCGTCGTCGACCTCGTGCAGACGGATGAGCGCGGGCGGCCCGGCGCCGGGACCGTCCACCACGTCGCCTTCCGCGCCCGCGACGACGACGAGCAGCGCGCGTGGCGCGACGCACTCCGCACCGCCGGGCTGCACCCGACCGAGGTGAAGGACCGCCAGTATTTTCGCTCCATCTATTGCCGCGAGCCCGGCGGCGTCCTCTTCGAGATCGCCACCGACGGGCCAGGCTTCACCACCGACGAGGCGGCCGCCGACCTCGGCACCGCGCTGAAGCTGCCGCCGTGGCTCGAATCCCGCCGCGACGCCATCGCGCAGCGGCTCCCCCCTCTCACCCTTCCGACTTCCCGATGAGCCCCAACGACCCGCACGCCGACCCCCTCGTTCGCACCGTCGGAGCCCCGTTCGAGCGCGCCCGCGCCGCCGTGATCATCCTCCACGGGCGCGGCGACTCGGCCGACGGGATTCTCGGGCTCGCCGAGGAGTTCGCGCAGCCGGACGTGGCGTACGTCGCGCCACAGGCGGCGGACCAGCAGTGGTATCCGTACTCGTTCCTCGCGCCGCTCTCCCGCAACGAGCCGTACCTCTCGTCTGCGCTCCGGGTCGTCGGGCGGATGGTGGAGGAGGTCGAAGCGGCGGGCATCCCGCCGGAGCGGACCGTGCTGATGGGCTTCTCGCAGGGGGCCTGCCTCGCGAGCGAGTTCGCGGCGCGGAATCCCCGGCGCTACGGCGGGGTCGTCGCGCTCAGCGGCGGGCTGATCGGGAACGAGCAGCTGCAAGCTGTCGACCCGCCCGCCGACAAGGTGCTGGATTACGAGGGCGATCTCGCCGGCACGCCCGTTTTCCTCGGGTGCAGCGACGTGGACGCCCACATCCCGCTCGTCCGCGTCGAGCACTCCGCCGAGGCGCTGGAGAAGATGGGCGCCGACGTGACGCTGCGGATCTACCCCGGCATGGGCCACACCGTCAACGACGACGAGATCCGGTTCGTCCGCGGCCTCCTCGCTCGTGTGCAAGAGGCCGCGTAGTCCCGGCCTCAAGTGCGTCGCTATCCACCAAACCCCGCCCGAGATGAACACGTCGCCGTGGCCCACGCTCCCGCCGCTCGCCGACTGGCAGGACACCTGCTCGACGCTCCACCTCTGGACGCAGGTTGTCGGCAAAGTCCGGCTCGCACTCGGGGCCGACCTGAATCACTGCTGGGGCGTCGCGCTCTACGTCACTCCGCGCGGGCTGACGACCTCGGCGATGCCGTTCGCGACGGGCAGCGTGCAGATCGACTTCGACTTCGTCGATCACGCGCTTCGCGTCGAGACGTCGGAGGGCAAGCGAGCGTCGTTCGCGCTCGAACCGATGTCGGTGGCGGCGTTCTATCGCCGGACGATGGACGCGCTCCGCGAGGTCGGCGTCGAGGTCCAGATCTGGCCCGTGCCCGTCGAACTGCCGGAGGTGATCCCGTTCGAAGACGACACCGAGCACGCGAGCTACGACGCCGATGCCGTCCACGTTTTCTGGCGCGCGCTCGTGCAAGCGGACCGCGTATTCACCGACTTCCGCGCGCGGTTCGTCGGCAAGTCGAGCCCGTCGCACTTTTTCTGGGGCGCATTCGATCTCGCCGTGACACGGTTCTCGGGGCGGACGGCGCCGCAGCACCCCGGCGGCTACCCCAACATCGCCGACCGGGTGATGCACGAGGCGTATTCGCACGAAGTGGCGAGTGCCGGCTTCTGGCCGGGGTCGGGACTCGGCGAGGCCGCGTTCTACGCCTACGCATACCCCACGCCCGACGGGTTTGCCGACCGCGCCGTCGAGCCCGACGCCGCGTACTTCTACCCCGACCTCGGCGAGTTCGTCCTGCCGTACGAGGCCGTGCGGACGGCGCCTGACCCCGACGCCGCGTTGCTGGCGTTTCTGCAGAGCACGTACGAAGCCGCTGCCGACCTCGCCGACTGGGACCGCGCCGCGCTCGAACGCTAGACGGCCTGCGTTTCGGTACTCTCAGTCAGCGCCTGCTCGGTCTCGGCGTCGAAGAAGTGCAGCTTGCCCGCGTCGAGCGCGAGGTCGAGCGCCTTCCCCGGTTCCGGTAGCACCTGCGGCGCCACGCGCGCGACGACGGTGTGCGGCCCGGCGTGGGCGTAGACCACGACCTCGTTCCCCATCGGCTCCAGCACATCGACGGTCCACCGGCTCGCGGCAGCGCTGTCGGCTGCAGCAACATCCACGTCTTCGGGTCGGACGCCGAGCGTGACCGGGCGTCCGGCATAGCCCGCGAGCCGGGCGACGTAGCGATCTGTGAGCGGGAGCCGCAGCGCGTCGGCCTCGGCGACGAAGGCGAGCGCGCCGCCGTCGCTCGTGATCCGGCCCTCGATGAAGTTCATCGCCGGGCTCCCGATGAACCCGGCGACGAAGCGGTTCACGGGGTGGGCGTAGAGCGCGAGCGGGGTGTCGATCTGCTGGACCTCGCCGTCCTTCAGCACGACGATCCGGTCGCCCATCGTCATCGCCTCGACCTGGTCGTGCGTGACGTAGATCATCGTCGCCGCGAGGGCGCTGTGGAGCTTCGAGATCTCCGTCCGCATCTGGACGCGGAGTTTGGCGTCGAGGTTGGAGAGCGGCTCGTCGAAGAGGAAGACGGCGGGCTTCCGCACGATGGCGCGGCCGACGGCGACGCGCTGCCGCTGCCCGCCCGAGAGGAGCCCCGGCTTCCGGTCGAGCACAGCTTCGAGCCCGAGGATGCGGGCGGCCTCGGCCACGCGCTCTTCGATCTCGGCCTTGGGAAACTTGCGGATCTTCAGCCCGAACGCCATGTTGTCGCGGACGGTGAGGTGGGGGTAGAGCGCGTAGTTCTGGAAGACCATCGCGACGTCGCGGTCCTTCGGCGCGAGGGAGGTCGCGCCGTCGGCGACGACGCGGTCGCCGATCGTGAGCGCCCCGCTCGTGATCTCTTCGAGCCCCGCGATCATCCGCAGCAGCGTCGATTTCCCGCAGCCGGAGGGGCCGACGAACACGACGAACTCCCCGTCCTCGACGGAGAACGAAGCGCCGTGGACGGCCTCGTAGCCGTTGGGGTAGACTTTGCGAACGTGCTCGAGTTCGACGCGGGCCATGATTCGACAGGGGTGGTTGATCAGAAAGTAGAGACGCAGCATGCTGCGTCTGTACGGGTGGCACGTTGCTCGGTGCGTAGCATCATCCCTTGACGGCGCCGAGCGTGAGGCCGGAGATAAGGTAGCGGCTGAGCGCGAGGAAGAGGCCGACGACGGGGATCGAGACGAGGAGCGCGCCGGCGGCGTAGAGCCCCCACTGCGTCGTCATGTCGCCCTGAAACATCTTGAGCCCGAGCGGGAGCGTGAACATGTCCGTGTCTTGCAAGACGACGTTCGCGACGACGTACTCATTCCACGCCGTCATGAACGAGAAGAGCGCGGTGATGACGAGGGCGGGCGCGGCGAGCGGGAAGATCACGCGGCGGAACGCCTGCCACGGCGTGCACCCGTCGATGCGCGCCGCCTCTTCGAGCGCGATCGGGATCGTGTCGTAGTACCCCTTCATCTGCCACACGCAGAACGGCAGGGCCGTCGCCGAATAGATCACGATGATGCCGAGGTACGAGTTCAGCAACTGGAGGTTGATGAGCACGACGTAGAGCGGCAGCAGCAACATCGTCGCCGGAAACATCTGCGTGATGAGCAGGCCGCTGAGCATCGAGCCGCGGCCCATGAATTTGTACCGGCTGATGGCGTAGCCCGCCGTCGAGGCGAGCGCGACGCCGGTCACGGTGACGACGAACGAGACGATGAGCGAGTTCATCATCCACCGCAGGAACGGCGTCTCGAAGAGGAGCACGCGGTAGTTGTCGAGCGTCGCGCCGTCGGGGATGAACGCGAGCGAGGTCGAGAGGAGCTGGTCGCCGGGGCGGAGGCTGACGGTGATGATCCGCGTGATCGGGTAGACCGCGATGAACGCGAAGAGCGTGAGCACGGCGTACGGGCCAATGCGTCCGAGCAGGGATTTCGAGTCGAGTCGGGCCATGTGTTTCAAGTTCGGGGTCCGGGGTTTTGAGCGGGAGGATTCTCGACCTCCCGCCTCGTACTTCCAACCTCCAACACTAATACGCTGCCTCCGTGGCGTTCGTCCGCTTGAGCAGGACCTGGGTGAAGACGAAGAGCACGGCGAAGATCACCATCGAGAGCGCGGCGGCCCAACCGAAGCGGTACATCTGGAAGGCCGCCTCGTAGACGTAGCTCACGAGGATGTGCGTCTGGTCGTTGGGCTCGCCGCCGTTCGAGACGAGCCAGACGACGTTGATGTTGTTGAACGTCCACACCACGCCGAGTGTGATGGCCGGGATCATCACCGGCTTGAGGAGCGGCACGGTGATGCTCCAGAACTTCCGCCACTCGCTCGCGCCGTCCACGTCCGCCGCCTCGTACAGCTCGCCGGGGATCGACTGCAGGCCGCCGAGCGCGACGACCATCATGAAGGGGAAGCCGAGCCAGATGTTCGTGAGGATGACGGCGACGAACGCCTCGAACGGGCTCGTCAGCCACGCGATCGGGTCCATCCCGAAGGCACCCGAGAGGAACAGGTTGATGGCGCCGTACTCGTAGTTGAACATGCCCCGCCACGTCAGCGCGGTGATGTACTGCGGGAGCGCCCACGGCAGGATCAGCAGCACCCGCCAGGCCGGCTTCCCGACGATGAACGTCTTGTTCAGGATCACGGCGAGGAACACGCCGAGCCCGACGTGGAAGACGATGTTGACCACCGTCCACACGATGGTCTTGAAAAACACGCTCCAGAATGCGGCCTCGGTGAAGACGGCGGCGTACTGCTGAAGCCCGATCACATCCCAGTCGCGGATGTGGTAGATGTTCATGTTCGAGAGCGAGAGCACCACGTTGTAGAAGAACGGGTACGCCACGACGGAGAGCACGATGAGGACGGTCGGCCCTAGGAGGGACCAGAGGAAGATCCGGTGCCGCCACGTCTCGCTCAGGCGGGAGGCGGGGGCGACGGGGTCCGTCTGCCGGGCCATCTTTTCCTTCGAGCGCTCGCGGGCTTCGAGCCCCGCCACGGTGTCTTTCGCTTCGAGCATGGGGTGTGTGATGCGTAATGGGTGATGCGTGAGGGTGCCCTGCCCCGTCGCTCTGCCGTGGGCACGGTCACGCATCACGCATCACTCGTCATAAAAACGTGTCGGCGATGAGCTTCTCGACGTTCTCCTGCATGAGGCGGGCGCCTTCTTCGGGCGTGACGGCGCCGTTCATGATGAGCTGGTAGGGGCCGCGCATCCCGTCCCACACCTGCCGCATCTGCGGCGCGATCGGCATCATCCGGCCCTTCTCGACGGTCGCGAGCGAGGCTTGCAACTCGGCGTTGTCTCGGACGGCGTCGGACTCGCGGACGGTGCGCATCGTGGGGATCGTGGCGAGGTCGGCGGCCATCTGGCGCTGGATGGCGGCGCCGGTAAGCGCCATCAGCACGGCGCGGACGGCGGGCAGCTTGTCGTCGGGCACGTTGACGTTGACGGAGTAGCCCTTCGCGGCGACCATCGGGCCGGACCACTGCCCGGTCTCGCTCACGCGCGGGATCGGCGCGATGCCGTAGTCGATGCCGGAGTCGCCGTATCCGGCCCATGCCCACGGACCGTTGATGATGCTCGCGGCGCGGCCCTCCTTAAAGAGCGTTTCAGCCACGTCGTAGTCGCTCTCGCCGGGGATCACGCCGTACTTATCGCGGAGGTCGAGCACGAAGCGGATCGCGCGGACGGTCGCCTCGTTGTCGAGCGTCGGGTGGCCCTCGTCGTCGAGCACCCAGCCGCCGAAGCCGGTGAGGAAGGGGATGAAGAAGAACGGCTCACGGTAGTTCCACGTCAGCCCGTACGTGTCGGTCCGCCCGTCGCCGTCGGTGTCCTTCGTCTCGCGCTGGAGCGCGGCGATCATCTCGTCGGTCGTCTCGGGCGGCGTCGGGAGGAGCGCCTTGTTGTAGACGAAGACGAGCTGGTTGCCGATCTGGTCGGCGAGCATCCACGGCTCGCCCTCCCAGCGGACGATGCCCTCGTCGGTGAACTGCGCGAGGTAGTCGGCGGGGAGGACTTCGTCGATGGGCCGGATCGTCGCGGTGACGGCGAGCACGCCGACGTTGTCCGCCGGGCCGAAGATCAGCTCCGGCCCCTGCCCTCCGACGGAGCCGACGACGAAGAGATTCCGCAGCTCCTCGGTCTCGCGGTAGAGCGCTTCGACGACGACGGTGTCCTGCTCGGCGTTGAGCCGGGCGACGGCCTCGTTGAAGAACACCCGCTCGGCCCCGGTCTTCTGGTGCCAGATGCGGACGCGCGTCCGGTCGTCCTCCGGCCCGCACCCTGCCATAAGTAGCAGGACGAGCGCTAGCGTCATCACCGTAGGGGCGCAGCACGCTGCGCCCCTACCACGCTGAAGAAAATGGAAGAGCCTCAACATTGGTTATCTGTCTTCCCGCGTGAGCACGAGCCCGGTCCGCGCGGGGATGTCGAGGAGCAGCGCCTCGGCGTCCTGCTGCACGCGGCCCGGCCCCTTCGTGGTGGCGAAGGTGAGCGCGTACGTCCCGGCGACCGGCACCGGCACGCGGACGCTGTGCGCCTCGTCCGAGCGGTTCAGCACGACGACGACGGCCTCATCGGGCCGCGTGCGGGCGAAGGCGAAAACGGCGCGCTCGTCGTCGGCGAGGAGCACGCGGAAGTCGCCGTGGCGGAGGGCGTCGCTCTCGTTGCGGAGGGCGATGGCCTCTTTGTGGAAGGCGAACAGGTCGGCGTCGAAGGCGACCTCGTCGCAGGCACGCTTACGGCCGAGGGGATCGGCACATTCGTCGTCGTAGGCGAGATCGGCCCAGACCATCGGCTTGCGGTCGTCGGGGTCGTCGGCGCCCCACATCCCGGCCTCGGTGCCGTAGTAGATCATCGGCGGGCCGACATACGTCATCTGCATGAGGGCGACGAGCCGCTGGATCTCGCGCTGGTCCGGGCTCGGCCGGCGGACGTCGTAGTCGTAGCCGCCGCGCGGCGAGACGCGCCCGGTCCAGTCGTAGTCCCAGCGGTCGGGCGCGGCGTACGCCTCGTCCGGGTCCGCGTTCACGATCATCGACGCGACGCGGTCCGTGTCGTGGGAGTCGACGAGGTTCTGGAGCGCGTACTGCACGGCCTCGGGGTACTCCTCGCGCCGCTCGTTCAGCATCTCGGCGAACGCGCTCGCCGGGGCGGTGCCGTCAATGAGGAAGCCTTTGACGGGGAACGCGAAGCCGTGGTAGTTCATCGTCGCCGAGAACCCGCCGACGCGGACGAACTCGTCGGCCTCTTCCCAGATCTCGGTGACGGTGTAGGCCTCGGGGTTGAGCTCGCGGACGTGCGCGTTCCAATCGGTCCAGAACTTGACGGGCACCTCGTTCGCCACGTCGAGCCGCCAGCCGTCGATGCCGTCGCTCGGGTCGCCGTCGCCGTTGGGGTCGTGCCAGCGGGCGGTGGCGTCGAAGACGTATTCCTTCGGGCCGGGGTGGAGGTCGGTCCCGTCGGCCGTGTCGGCGAACTCGGGGAGGGTCTCGACGCCCCACCACCCGGCGTAGGCGAACTCGTCCTCCGGCGTCGCCGGGTCGTCGAAGGACTCGACGACGTACCAGTCGGTATAGGGCGAGGCGGCCTGCTCGGTGCGGAGGTTTTCGAAGGCGAAGAAGTCGCGGCCGGTGTGGTTGAACACGCCGTCGATGATGACGCGGAGGCCGCGCGCGTGGGCCTCGTCGAGGAGGCGGTAGAACAGCTTGTCGGCCTCGGTGTGGTGCCACGTCGCGGGGTCGCTCGTCTCCGTCGCCATGAGGGCGAAGTCGCCGGCCGGGTCCGGCCCGAAGTGCGGGTCGACGTGGTGGAACGAGTTGCCGTCGTACTTGTGGAGCGAGCGGGCGTAGAAGACGGGGTTGAAATAGATCGTGTTGATCCCGAGGTCTTTGAGGTAGTCGAGCTTGTCGATCACGCCTTGCAGGTCGCCGCCGTAGCGCCGGTCGAAGACGCCGTCCTCGTAGAAGTCGTCGCCGCGCACGGTTTCCCAGTCGGCGCGGGCGTACCAATCGCTCGTCCACGGCGTGACGGCCCAGTTCGCGGGGATGCGGTCGAGCGGCGTTTCGAGCGAGGCGCGCGTCGGGTCGTTCGTGACGTCGCCGTTGCGGAAGCGCTCGGGGAAGAGCTGGTAGAACACGGCGTCGGCGGCCCAGGCGGGGACGTTCGGGTTCGAGCGCAGCGCGGCCTCGCTCCCGGATTCCATCACCGGCTTCTCCATCATGGACTCGTCCATCGCCGGCGTTTCCGGCGCGGCCTCGACGGCGGCGACCTCAACGGGGACGGCGGACATCTCGTCCGATCCGGCGCAGCCGACGAGGAGGGCGAGTGCCAGCGTCAGCAGACCCCCCGCCGCGCTCGCGGTCACTCGCGCAGGGACACGCCCCTGCGCTCGCTCCCGGCAACGCGCGGCTGTCCCCCTTTGAGGGGGACAGCTTTTTTCGCTCTGAACGGAGGGACTCGTCCCGGAGTGATGGCGCAAAAAGCGGGGGGTCAGCATGGGGTCAGCGGAGGATGGTGAGCTTCTGAGTCGCCGTGTGGTCGCCTGTAGTGAGGCGGACGAGGTAGGTCCCGGCCCCGAGCCCTGCGCCGTCGAGCGTGGCGCGGTGCGTGCCGGCCGTCTGCGGGCCGTCGGCGAGCACGGCCACGCGGCGGCCGAGCACGTCGAACACGTCGATCCGCACGTCGGCGGGGGCGGGGAGGGCGTAGGTGAGCGTCGCCGTCGCGGCAAAGGGGTTGGGGTAGGCGGCGTCGAGGCGGAAGGCGTCGGGCGTGGTCGCGCCGTCCTCGTCGTCCACGGAGTAGACGTTGCCGTCGGGCGAGGGCACGTCGACGTCGGTGTAGATCCGCGCCTGTCCGGGTTCGAGCGCGATCGACGCGAATGGGTCGGTCAGCTCTAGCTCGGTGTCGGAGAAGAACTCGTACCACGTGCCCGCATTCGGGAACGTCACCTCGACGTCGCCCGGCGTCACGCCGAAGTTGCCGACGATCACGACCTCTTTCGGCTCGCCGTCGGGCGCGCTGAGGAGCGTCAGCTTGATCCAGCGGTCGGGCGTGCGCCCGACGCTGAGGTCCACGTCGGTGTCGACGCTCGTGAACACGTCGTAGGCGTTGCGGAGGTTGATGAGGGCGGCCCACGTCTGGTAGAGCCGCTGTCGGGCGGGCTCGTCGGCGTAGTTCCAGCGGATCGGTTTCGGGCTCGTGCGGCCGGGCGCGGAGGCGGGGCAGTCGCCGTTCGAGCCGTCGCCGGGCTTGAGGCACTCGCCGGGGCCGCCGCCGTAGCCGAGCTCGCCGAACTGCCATAGCATCCGCGCGCCGGGGACGGGGAAGAAGAACGAGCCGGCGAGCTTCTGCCGGTCGAGCGCCGTCGCGAGGTCGCGGACGTTGTACGTCCCGCTCGTATTCCCGAACGCGCGGTTCCTGAACATCATCCACTGCTCGTCGTGGCTCTCCATGTACATCACGGCGCCGTCGACGGGCATCCCGGTGATCCACTCGGGCGGGTACGTGTCTTCGAGCGTGCTCGGGAAGTCCGTCGCCGTGGGGTAGCCCATCGAGCCCTGGTTGTACTCGCGGTTCATGTTGTGCCAGAGCATCATGCCGGGCAGCCCTTCGTCGCGACCGAAGTTGACGAGCTCGAGATTCTCCTGCGCGCTCGGGTTGAGGTGCTCGAGGATCACGAGCGCGTCGGGATTCGTCTCCCAGATCCGGCTCGCCATCCGCGTCAGCAGGCCGATCCGCTGCGGGTTGTAGCCGTCCCACGGGCCGGTCTGCATGAACCCTTTCGAGAGGTCGAAGCGGAAGCCGTCGACGCGGTACTCCTCCAGCCACCACTGATTCGCGCGGTCGAGCCAGTACTGCGTGGCGGGCTGCGTGTGGTCGAGGTCGCAGAAGACGTTGAAGGGGTGGCGCGCCGGGGCGTTCGTGTAGAGCCCGGGCTCGGTGCAGCCGTAGAGCTCGACGAGCGGGCTCGGCCCGTCGGCGTGGTTGTAGACGACGTCGAGGATCACGGCGATGCCGCGGGCGTGGGCGGCGTCGACGAACGCTTTGAACTGCTCGGGCGGGCCGTAATACTTGTCGAGGGCGAGGTGGAAGGTCGGCTGGTAGCCCCAGTTGATGTTGCCGCCGAACTCGGCGACGGGCATCAGCTCGATCGCGTTGACGCCGAGGCGGTCGAGGTAGTCGAGCGTGTCGGCGAGCGTGTCGTAGTCGTGCGCGGCGATGAAGTCGCGGACGAGGAGTTCGTAGACGACGAGCTCTTCCTGCGCCGGCCGCTCGAAGTCGTCGACCTGCCAGTCGTAGGGCGTGGCGCCGGGGGTGATGAGCGTCGCGGGCGCGCCGGCCGCCTCCTCGGGATACGTCGGGAGACCGGGGAACGTGGCGGGGGTGATGAAGCCGTCGTCGGGGAGGAGGACGAGCGGGCTGTAGAGGTCGGCGATGCGCTGCTCGCCGTCGATGAGGTATTGGAAGGCGATGTCCTCGCCGGGCTCCAATCCGTCGAGCTCGATCCACCACCACACACTGTCGGCCGTGGCGGCGTCCTCGCCCGCCGTGTCGCGGAAGAGGAGGGACTGCCCGTCGGCCGTCCAGTCGTTGAAACTGCCGACGACGTGGACGAAGCTCTTGAACGGGGCGAAGAGCGAGAGCCGCACCGTGTTCGCGTCGACGATCGTGATGCCGTCTTCGAGCCCGGCGGGGCGCGCCGCGTCGACAACGGTCGGCGGGACGATCCCGGAGGTCGCCTCGACCGTCCGGTCGAGCGCATCGGTGGCGACGATGCGGAGGAAGCCGGGCGCGGCGACGGGCGCGGGAAGCTCGACGCGGAAGATGCCGGATTCAGCGTCGTAAGCCGTGAGCCCGTCTTGCAGCGGGCCGTCGTTCACCTGGTACTGGAGCGCCGTGATGGCCTCGGTCCCGAAGATCCCGGCGCTGACGGCGAACACCTGCCCGGCGTCGTTCTGTTCACGCGCGAGCTGGAACGCGAGGGGGTCCGTGACCTCGATGACCGAGTCATTGTTCGGCCCCGTCGCGACGGGGTTGAGCGGGTCGGTCAGCCAGACGAACTGGGTGCCGCTCTGGTTCTGGTGGTAGTGGATCTTGTAGGTGTACGTCTGCCCGGTCGTGAGTGGGATCGTGTAGCGGTACTCGTTCTCGGCCTCGGTGAAGTCCATCAGCGAGATCGCCGTCGGAAGAATCTGGCCGTTGTTGTTCGGCCCCCAGTCATTGAAGGAGCCGGGGGTGAAGGCGCGGACGACGGGCTCGATCTCGGGCGCCGTCAGGTCCGGCAGGAACCGGAACGTGATGTCGAGCTGGGGCTGCGCGAGCGCGGGCGATCCGCTGAACGCGAATGCGAGCGCTACGAGCGCGAGCCGAAACGGGGAATAGAGAGCGGTACGTCGGGGAATCATGGGACCTGCTGTTAGCAATAAAAAACCGTCCTCGCTGCGCCGACGGCGCGGGGCCTCGCCGGATGGGAGGGCACCGGGACGCCGTCGGCGCAGGGGACGGAACTGCCGGCGGGGCCGGCCTCGGCGAAGAGGCCGGCCCTCGGCAACACGCGGACGTGCTTAGTTCGTCACCGTCAGCTTCTGGCTGAGGACGGTGCCGCCCACCTGCAGGCGGGTGACGTAGACGCCGCTGGCGAGCGCGCTCGCGTCGAAGCTGACGCGGTACGTGTCCGCCGTCTGCACGCCGTCGACGAGCGTGGCGACGCGGCGGCCCATCAGGTCATAGACCGTGAGGCTGACGTGGCCCGCCTCAGCGACGGCGTACTCGAACGTGGTCCGCCCGACGAACGGGTTCGGGTAGTTCCCCCGAAGCTCGGCCGTGACCGGGACGACGCCCGTCGGCTCCACCGCCACCGGGTTGTTGTCCACATCGCCACCGCGACGGACGACCGTGTAGGTCGGCGGCGTCGCCGTGTTATCGATGAGGATGTACGGGTCGTACGCCATCGAGAAGTCCTGGTCGTTGATGACCGGGCCGTTGTCGTCGGTGAACGTGCCGTCGGCCCGGCGCTGGGCGCCGAAGGCTTTCTCGATCGTCTGCGTGCCTTCGGTGAGGACGTAGATGTGGTCCGCCCCGAAGCCGGCCTCGTTGTCGAACCCGTTGATGCCGAGCTTGCCGGCGAGGGTCTTCGAGGTCCCGGCCGCGAACTCGTAGGTGAGCGTGAAGATGGAGTCACCCGCGGTCACGTCGCCGTTCGTCCCGTCGTCGAAGAGCTGGCGCGTCGGGATCTGGCCGAGGTCGTCGGGTCCCCACGTCGCCCAGTCGTTCAGGCCGTCGGCGCTGCCGGCGAAGGGGCCGTTGATGAAGAGGCCGTCGATGCTCGTCGTCGGCTCGCCCGTCTGCGTGTCGGACGGGAGGAAGGTGCTGTCGGCGAGGTGGTAGTACGCCGGGCGGAGGTCGACCTCGAAGAGGACGGTCGCGGGCGCGGTGAGGATGTCGTCCGGCGTGGTCTCGCTGAAGAAGACGACGTCGAGGATCTTCTCGGGGAAGTCGTTGTCGTCGTCGTCGGAGTCCGTCTCGTCGCCGGTGATGTTGAACATCCGGTCGCCGCCCTGGGGGAGGGTCTCCCAGCCGTCGGGCGCGGCGTCTTCGGGCTCGCCGATGATGTACTTATACGCCTGCTCGCTCGGCACGATCAGCTCGGACTCGACGAGGCCGACGTAGATGTCGGGGTTGAAGATGTCCTGGACGAGCGTGTCGGCCGAGGTATTCCAGCCGTTGAAGCCGCCAGCGACCGTGACGACGTCCGTCTCCGGGTCGAACTGGCCCTGGAGGATCTTGACCGACATGTCGACCTGGAAGATGATCTCGTAGGTCTCGGTCTCCGACGAGCAGAGGTCGGTGAACGTCTGGTTGAAGACGACGGGGTCGAGGACCACGTCCCCGGTCGGGTCGACCGTCCGGTTCGGGTCGTTCTCCCAGCCGACGGGGTCGGTGCCCCAGAACTTGTACTGGAGCGCGCCGTCGTCGCCGAGGTCGGCTTCGTTGACGGTGAAGGTGCCGCCGTAGATGCCGTCGCCGTCGCCGTCGGCGAGGTTGTCGACGCCGGTGCTCCAGCCGTTGAGCTCGCCGGCGACGGAGATGACCTGGTCGGACATGGGGTCGAGCGCGCAGTTGTCGATCGCTGCGTTCATGTCGACCTGGAAGGTGATCTGGTACTCCTGCGCCCACACGGGGGCGGCGAAGAGCACGAGCGTCACCAACAGGCCGAGGCGTGTGGTAGCGGTTCGCATGGTGATACCATTTGATGTTGAGGAGTAAAGAACCGGCGCGGGGGGCGTCGGGGTCGTGCTAGAACGTCACTCCAAGCGTGAACATCTGAGGGGTCCCGAAGGGCTCGTAGTTCTGGAAGACGTAGTCGAAGTAGCCGGAGAGCCGGCGGTTGAGCGCGTACTGGAGGCCGAAGCCGGCCGTCCAGCCGCCGTCGTCGGCCGGGCCGAAGGCTTGCCGCCAGCCGCCGCGGACGAAGAGGAGCTCGCGCCAGGCGTACTCCGCGCCGACGTTCGCGCTCTGCGCGGCGTCGGCCGGGGCGTTCCCGTCGGCGGTGACGGTGAGCCGCTGCTCGGCGCTCTGGTAGGGGACGGCCGAGACGCCGACGCGGAAGATCAGCGGCATCGCCCAGTCGTCGACCTCGAGGTTGGCGCCGAGGCGGGGGTTGTTGCCGGCCTGGCCGGGGACGGGGTCGATGGGCTGGCGGAGGTCCGGCCCGGCGAGCTTCATGTCGGTCCCGAAGTTCGCCATCGTCATGCCGATGCGGATGCCCTGGAAGCCGGTGTCGTAGGTGATGCCGAGGTCGAGCGCGCCGCCGGCGGCCGACTCGTTCCAGATCTGCTGGCGGACGAGCTTGACGGTGCCGCCGAACGAGAACCGGTCGGTGAGGGCGCGGGCGTAGGTGACGCCGACGGCGAGGTCGAGCGCGTCCCACTGCTCGCCCGTCTCGCAGACGGGGTTGCTCGGGCCGCACAGCGAGATCGCCGTCACGGCTTCGTCGCCGTAGTCGAGCGCGGTGACGCTGACGCCGAAGTGACCGAGCCCGCCGGCGTCGAAGACGAGGGCGGCGTGCTGGAGGCGGGAGTCCGCGAACCACTGCGAGTTCGAGAACTCGGCGCCGTTCGTGGTCATCGCCGTGATGGCGGAGGGGTTCCAGTAGAGCGCGCTGGGGCCCTGGGCCAGGGCCACCTGCGCCCCGCCCATCGCCGTGGCGCGGGCGCCGACGCCGAGGCCGAGGAACGGGGCCGCCGTCGTGCCGACCTTGTCCTGCGCCTGCGCAGGGGGCACCACCGCGAGGGCGAGGAGGGCCGTAAGAAGGAGTGTCGTTCTCATAGTGTTAGTCCGTCCCAATGTCGGTCGTCGTTCGACGCTCGTCATTCGTCACTTGATAAGGGCGAGCTTGCCGGTCTTGGAGCCCACGTTCGGCGCTTCGACGTGGTAGAAGTAGACGCCGTAGGCGACGTCGAGATTTTCGCGCGAGCGGAGGTTCCAGCTCAGGCTCCCGTCCGCGATCCCGCTCTCGTGGCGGCCTTCCCACACGAGGGCGCCGCGCACGTTGTAGACGCGGACGGTGGCGTCGACGGGGAGGTTGATGAAGTCCACGCGGCGCTCGCCCCGCCCGCTCGTGATCGTCTGCGGGAGCGGGCGCTCCCACGACGCCGCGGCGACGTAGGGGTTGGGCACCACGCGGATCCGGTCGAGCCGGCTCTCGGCGGTCTCCTCGTCCACCGCCGAGGCAACGGTCGAGAAGGTGTACGTGTCGCGCGGGGAGAACGGCTTGCGCGTGGCGAGGAGGTACGTGTCGCCGGCGCCGGGGAACTCGCCCACGATCGTCGTCGAGCGAGGGCGGAAGAGGTACGTCGGCACGGGCTCCGTCGCCGGGTCGTCGTCGAGGTCCTCATAGAGGAAGAGGAACTCGTAGGCGTCGAACCGGCCGTTGCGGCGGGCCGCATTCGGCTCGACGAAGACGAACGGGGCGGGGCGGTCGAGCGTCGTGTTATAGACGGTGAAGTTCGTCTGCGTCGCGACGGCGGTCGGCGCCGCACTCCCGGTCCCGAGCTGGAACCCGCCGATCGACTGGCCGACGAGGTCGTCGGAGAAGCGGATTTCGTAGTCGTACGGGACCGCCGTGCCCTGGAACATCCACCGCTGTGGGCTCGGCTGATCGATGTTGATGACCTGCCGCGTGATGTCGAGCAGGCCCTCGGGGTCCTCGAACCCCGTCCGCATCGTGTCGATTTGCGTCCGGTCATTGTCGAAGAGGAAGCGGATGCCGTCGAAGACGGTCGAGAGCACGTCGCCCACGGGAGCCCGGGCGATGACCTCGCCGAGGTCGGTCGTCACGCGGAAGCTGTCGGCGACGGCGCCCGTGCCGGTGAAGGCGAGGGTATAGCTCCGGTTCTCCGGCACGAGGCGGGGGTCGAGGATCTCGGCGGCGACCGCCCCCGTGGCGGCCCCGGCCGTCTGCGTCACCCCGTCCACGATCCGCGCGCCGACGAAGCCCGCGACGGGCGCGTTCGGGATGACCTCGACGACGTTCGGCCCGGTGACGACGCTGCCGTCTTGGAGCACGCTGATGGCGAAGTTGTTCTCGGCGGGGTAGAAGTCCGGCGAGCCGCTGTCGTAGGCCGTGATGGCGTAGTAGTAGCGCTGCCCGTTGTTGACGAGGGTGTCGGTGACGGAGAACTGCACGCCGGTGTCCTGCCCGAGCGGGAAGGGGACGCCGAGCACGCGCACGTCGGACGAGGTGTAGGTGCCGGTGACGCCGTTGTCGAGGTCGTACTGCCACGTCGGGACGAGGAGCGCCTCGTTTCCGTTGACGTCCGTGACGACGTCCGGGTCCTGGAAGAAGGGGTCCGTGCTCTTGAAGATCCGGTACCCCTCGAAGTCCATCCCGAGGACGGGGTCGACGGAGTCGAGGGACTTCGAGTCCCAGTAGAGCGTGACGCGGCCGTCGCCGGGCACGGCGCGGAGCGTGGGCCGGTCGGGCGGGCGGGCGAACTGGTAGTTCCGGTTGTAGATCTCCTGGATCGTCTGCGTGTTGTTCGTGATGTCTTCGAGGTCGTTGCCGAAGACGGTCGCGAGGGAGAAGCGGAGGGTCTGGCCGGGTTCGAGCCGGAAGTAGCCCGACGAGAAGATGAAGTCGCCGTCGACGCCGCCGCCGGCCTGCTGCTGCTCCAGCTCCTCGTTCGTGGTGAAGAAGCCCGGCGTCATGGCCTGCCACAGCCGCGCGTCGTCGTTCATCCGCAGCGCGCCGGGCGGCGTGAAGTAGAAGAACGAAGAGAGGCCGACCTGGTCCGACTCCGTCACGTCGAGTGCGTCGAAGTTGGGTTCGCCGGGGCTGGGCTGGCCGTCGCCCTCGCCCGCGTCGCCGGTGCCGGCGAGGCCGTCGGCCCCGACGTCGTCGGCGGTGTCGTCCCAGTCGCCGTCGTTGTCGATCCCGTCGTCGCGGGACTCGTCGATCATCGGGTTGAGGAGGCCCGCCGCGAGGGAGTCCTGCCGGGTCGCGGCGCGGCCCCGGATGGCGTTCGCGAAGCTGACGTAGTCCGCGAAGCGGAGGGCGGGGAGGATCTCGATCTCGCCCTGGAGGTTCTGGGCGCGGCGCTCGAAGTGGAGGTTGACGTCCTCGTCGATGAGCCCGTCGAGGTCCTCGTCGATGAGGTTCTTCTCGGTCACTACGACGGCGTCGCGCTGGCCCTGGATCGTGGTCTGCGTCTCGCGCAGGACCGAGCCGGGCGCGACGGTGTAGCTCCGGCCTTGCGAGACGACGGTCGTCTCGCCGTCGCCGACGTAGGCGATGGAGCGCTCGCCCGTCTGCTCGTCGATGAGGATGAGGGGGTCGCCGGCGCTGAGCGTGCGCGGCTCGAAGTCGGACTGGTCGAAGACGTTGTTCTGCCCGGCGAGGGCGAGCGGGACGTAGGGGAGCATCGTGATGGGGTCGATGCCGAGGCCCGTCGCGGGGTCGCCGTCGCCGTCGTCGTCAATGGCGTTGTTCGCGTCGCCGGGGCTTTCGAGGAAGCCGTAGCCGACGTAGCCGACT
Source organism: Rhodothermales bacterium (assembly GCA_039944855.1). Taxonomy (NCBI): domain Bacteria; kingdom Pseudomonadati; phylum Rhodothermota; class Rhodothermia; order Rhodothermales; species Rhodothermales bacterium. Next base: position 126,721 of record JBDUXZ010000023.1, read on the forward strand.
TCCTGGTTCTGGTTACCGGAGTTGTCGTTGTCCCACGAGTAGACGATCCGGTTGGCCTGGTCGAAGAAGGCGAGGTCGTCCTGGGAGTCGTTGTCGCCGCCGGCGAGCGTGCCGACGGTGAGGCCGACGGCGACGCGGGGGTATGTCGTCGTGCTCGTGTTCGTGACTTCGTAGAGCCAGAAGATGGCGTCCTCGGCGAGGAACTGGCTCCACTGGAGCCCGCGCACCTTCATCTCGAGCCCCATGCCGCCCCGGCCTGGGCGGAGGGAGTCGGCGACGAAGCCGGGGAAGCCGAAGCCCTGCGGGCTCGTGATCTCCTCGTCGTTCTCATCGTCGACCCAGAAGTAGGTCTCGAGGTCGGCCTGGAACTGGTCGCGGCCGAAGAACCCGTTCCAGTCGGCCTCGCCCGTAGCGGGGTCGATCCACGTCGGCTGGTCGGGCCAGAAGGAGGGCCACGTCTCGGGCGTCGTCGAGAGGGCGGGGCGGGCGTTCTCCTCGACCACGCCGTCGTCGTTGACGAAGTTGTCGGAGGCGAAGCCGGGCTTGGCCTCGAAGCCCCAGAAGACGTTCGAGCCACCGGGCGGGCCGTCGGCGCCGGCGCGCGGGCCGCGCGTGGTGACGGTGTTGCGGATGAGCGTGTCGGCCACGCCGTCGTTGTCGGTGTCGACGGGGACCTCGACGGCGACGACGGGGAGCACGTCGCCGATGTAGAAGTCCTCGGACCCCTTCGGCCAGTTCCCGCGGATCTCGCCGACGCCGCCGAGCAGGCCGTAGTTGAAGAACGTGAGGGCGACCTCGTTGCCGTCCATCACCGCCTTCTTCTCGTAGATGCGGCTGGAGTAGTAGCTGGGGTCGAAGAGGAAGCTCGGGAGGCCATAGCGGCCCTGGGCCTGCGCCTCGGAAGCGGAGCCGACGAGGCCGGCGAGGGCGAAGGCGGCGCCGACGAGTAGGAGCGGGAGCGTGCGGATCATGGGGTTGGTCATTAGTCCGTCGTCATGAGCCCTCCGCGTGCTCGTGCACACGAAGGGCGAACGACGCGGGACAAATCAGAAGCTGTAGCTGAGGCCGAGGATGACCCGGCGCGGCTCGGCGAAGAAGCCCGGTCGGGCGTAGTTCCGATTGAGGAAGTCGATGTCGCCGTTGAAGTTGGCGGCCTCGACGTTGCGGTCGAGCGAGTACGTGGCGCGGCCGGTGTCGCCGAACACGCCGACTTCGTTGCGGGCGTCGAGGAGGTTGTTCACGCGCGTGAAGACGCGGACCGTGTGGTCCCCGGTGATGCGGAGGTCCTTGTGGGCGTTGAGGTCGATCGTCACCGTGGTCGGCTTGATCTCCGAGTTGAGGAGGAGCTGGCCGGGGACCGTGGAGCTGCCGGTCTGGAGCGTGGTCCGGCGCGGGGTGTAGGGCTCGCCCGAGCCGAAGCTGAAGAGGAGCCCGAAGCCCGCGTCGATCCGGGGGTTGTCGTAGGTGAGCGACGCCGTGATCGTGTGGCGCTGGTCCCAATTCGTCGGGAGGATCTGCTGCTCGACGAGGCTCTGGTCCTCGGCGGCGGCGGTGTACGCCTGGTCGGGGTCGGAGGAGTTGGCGCGGGCCACCTGGAAGGTGTAGTCGATCCCGGCGAAGAGGTCGGAGCCGATGCGCTGGTCGAAGCGGGCGATGAAGCCGCGGACGAATCCGAAGTCGGAGTTGACGAGGATGCCGTAGCGCGCCGAGGTCCCGGTGACGCGGGTGGGGTCGGTCGCCGTGCCGGTGAGGTTGCGGATGTTGCGGTAGAACGCCGTCAGCTCGATCGCCGAACTCGCCGAGAGCGCCTGCTTCAGCCCGATCTCGCCGGAGATCGTCTGCTCGGGCTTGAGGTTCGCGTTCCCGATGAGCCCGATGAGCCCGGAGCCGCCCGTGCCGAGGAGGAAGTACGGGTTCTGGTAGAGGAGTTCGAAGTTGGGGACCTGGAAGAACTGGCCGTACGAGAAGTGGACGACGCCGCCCTCGGTGATGGGGAACGCCACGCCGAGCCGGGGCGAGACCTGCCACGAGGTCTCGGCGTCCTCGAAGTAGTAGTCGTCGGCGAGGATGGCGTCGTAGTCCGGCGTGCCCTGGGGCGTGACGTAGAACTGGGGCTGGTCGTTCGCGTCGAGGGCGGGCGTGCCGTCGGGGTTGCGGACGACGACGCGGTTCTCGAGGAAGACGGCGTTGGGGTCGCGGGGGTCGCGGAAGACGCGGCCGGCCGAGTCGAAGTAGTCGAGGCGGATGCCGGCGTTGATGATGAGCCCGCCGAGCTCGACCTTGTCCTGGATGTAAGCCGAGAACTCAATCGGGTTGTACGAATAGCTCCCGTTGTCGGCGACGAACTGCCCGCGCGCCTCAGCCAGCGTCTGGTTTCCGACGGGGACGGCGTCCTCGTTGCTGACGACGACGAACTCGTCGGCGAAGTCGAGCGTGTGGTAGCGGCCCTCGATGCCGAGCTTGACGAGGTTGTTGCTGGTGAGCTGCGTCGTGAAGTCGACCTTGCCGAGCCACGTCTCGGTGGCGCGGTTGAACCGCTTGTTGTCCGTCCCGCCGACCTTGAAGCTGCTGGTGCGGAGGGGGTCGGTGAACTCGAAGAACTGCGGCTCGCGGTAGCGCGCGTCGAAGGGGTCCTCGAAGAGGAACTCGTCGAACGTCGTGCGGCTGTTGGTGACGCCGGCCTCGTAGAACGTGGTGTTCGAGAGTGTGTGGGTCCACTTGAGGTAGGCGCTGTAGGCCTCGCGCTGCTGCTGGCGCTGCGCGGTGGGGAAGTAGAACAGCTCGCGGTCGTTGTTCTGGAAGTCCTCGCGGCTGGCGATGAGGTTCGCGGCGAGCCGCATCCCCCGGCCGAGCCGGGCCGTGAGCTTGGCCTGGCCGGAGACCTTCTCGTACGGGTTGAGCGAGACGACCGAGGAGTCGCCCGAGCCGCCGGGGTTGAGGAGGGTCGTCCCGACGCCCTCGACGAAGCCGACGTCCTCGGGGCGGAACACGTCGCGGCCGAAGATCCACCCCTCGTTCTTGAAGAACCGCCCGCTCGTAAAGAAGTAGAGCCGGTCGCGGAGGACGGGACCGCTGAGGCTGCCTTCGGCGTTCTGGATCGCCGTGGCGGAGTAGTCGTCGAGGGCGGGGAAGACGGGCGTGTTGCCGACGAGGGCCTCCTCGCCGCTGACGTAGTCGCCGAGGAAGCCGGAGAAGCTGCCCTCGAACTCGTCGGAGCCATCTTTGGTGACGACGTTGACGATCCCGCTCAGCGCCTGCCCGTACTCGGCGTTGAAGGCGCCGGTGACGACCTGCGCCTCCTGCACCATGTCGTTCTCGATCGAGACGCCGAGGCCGCCGTCGTACACGTCGGAGACGGGGAGGCCGTCGACCCAGTAGCCGACCTCGCCGATGCGCCCGCCGCGGAAGTGCCCGTTGACGACGCCCGCCTGCAGCTCCACGACCTCGCTGAAGTTCTCCACGGGGAGCGCGGCGATCTCGTCGCCGGAGACGAACGCCGTCGTCGCCGTGAGGTCCTTCTGGACGAGCGGACGCACGGCCGTGACGACGACCTCCTCGCCCTCGAAGATCTCCTCACTCATCTCGACGTCGATCGTCCGCGTGAGGTCGATGTTGATGCGGACGTCCTCGACGCGGGTCGTCTGGTAGCCGACGAACGAGAAGACGACGGTGTACGTGTCCGGGCGGAGCCCGATGATGACGTACTCCCCGTCGAAGTTGGTGGACGTGCCCTGCGTCGTGCCTTCGATGAAGACGTTGACGCCGGGGAGCGGCTCGCCGGTGGTGGCGTCGGTGACGGTGCCTTGGATCTTACCGTACTGCGCGAGGGCGCCGGGGGCGCAGAGGACGGCGAGGGCGAAGGCGGCGAGTGCGGCGAGGGCGTACGAACGGATCATCGTGTGCTGCGTCTAGGGCGTCTCGGAGAGTGCGGTCGGACTCTCCGTCCTGGGGTAAGCCGTGCGGGGCGAGGTGCTGGCGCCGGCCGGCGTGGCAGAGCGGGCGGTACTCGTGTCGCGGGCGATGAGGTGGGCGGAGAACGTGGTGCTCGAAACGGGCCGCTCGGGCTCGGCGATCCGCTGGATCAGCTTGTCGATGGCGAGCTTGCCCATGTCGTACATCGGCTGCCGGAGCGTCGAGAGGCCGACGTAGGCGCTCGTGCGGATGTCGTCGAAGCCGATGAGGGCGAGGTCGTCGGGCACGGTGAGGCCGGCGTCGTGGGCGGCCCAGAGCGCGCCGAGGGCCTGGACGTCGGAGGCGGCGAAGACGGCGTCGGGCGGGACGGGGAGGGCGAGGAGCTTCTGCATGGCGGCGTAGCCCGCTTCCCGTGTGAAGCCGTGCTGCTCCACCTCGGCGCTCGTGACGATGAGGCGCGGGTCCACCGGCCGGCCGGCTTCCCGGAGCGCGGCCTCGTACCCCTCGCGCCGCTCGATGCCCGGCACGGAGACGGGGTTCGGCGCGATGAGGGCGATCCGCTCGTAGCCCTGGTCTAAAAGGTGGCGCGTCGCATCGTAGCCGCCGTCGCGGTTGTTCACCGAGACGGAGTCGAAGCCGGGGTGCGCCGAGTCCACGAGGACGACCGGGAGGCCGCAGGCCTCGAGCGTGCGGGATCGGCCGTCGGTGAGCGGCGTCGAACAGAGGAGGAGCCCGTCGGCGCGGCCTTTCTGGACGGCGCGCGCGAGTTGGTTGTCCACTTCTTCGGGCGCGCGCGAGGCGTAGACGAGCAAGTCGTAGTCGATCTCGGAGAGTCGGTCCTGCACGCCGCGGATGACTTCCATGAAGAAGTACGACGTCAGCATCGGCACGACGGCGGCCACGACGCGCGTGCTCTGGCGGGCGAGGCTGCGGGCGGAGACGTTCGGCTCGTACCCGAGCGCGCGGGCGACGGCGAAGACACGTTCCCGGGTCGGGTCGGCCACGCGCGATCGGCCGCTGAACACGCGCGACACGGTGGCGATGGAGACCCCGGCGCGCTCGGCGATATCGTAGATCGTAATAGCCAACGTCCGCGTGTCAGGAGAGGGTGTAAGCGCTTACACAACGCGCATCGGTGATGATATAATAATCCGCCCTCCCGCGCAACAGGCGGGGGGGCAAATTGGGAAGCGCTTCCAAAAGATTTGGCAAAGCCGGCGCGCGAGTTCCCATCATCGGGCGGGTTCATCGCCGCCCGGGAGGCGTGGGGGAGGGCGAAACGAGGAGGGTGCGCGGGCCGCGATCACGCGCTAGGTCGTGTGGACATTTGAGCCACGACTCCCACCAGCCGATCCCATAGCCGTCATCTACCCCGACTGCTATGGCCCGCTACGCGATCTCCGATGCCACTTGGGAACGCCTCGCCCCGCTCCTACCCGGTCGAGCCGGTACGCCCGGCCGAAGCGGCGATGACAACCGCCGCTTTCTCGACGCCGTCGTTTGGATCGCCCGCAACGGCGGCCCCTGGCGCGACCTCCCCGCCGCACTCGGCCACTGGAACTCGGTC